>NZ_AKJD01000042.1 GCF_000282515.1 Pseudomonas sp. GM80 | reverse complement strand
CGATCTTTTGATCTTGATGTCCTGAAAACAAGATCAAAAGATCGCAGCCTGCGGCAGCTCCTACAGGGCGATCCGGTTTCGAATCAGGCGTAGGAAAGGGATTTTTCTTCCAGCAGTTCCTGATACAGCTCCGTCCATTTGCGGCCCATGTCATCCGCTGTGAACAACTGCCGATAACGGGCTTCTGCTTTCACGCCCATCGCCGCGGCGCGCAGCGGATCGTCCCACAAGGTACGCATCGCTTCGCGAAACGCCTGTGGATTACTCGGTGGCACGACCAAACCGGTCTCGTTGTGGATATTGATGTAGCTGGTGCCGGTGCCGATCTCGCTGGAAATCATCGGTTTGCCGTACATCGCCCCTTCGAGCAAGGAAATCCCGAACGCTTCCGAACGCAGGTGCGAAGGGAAGACGATGGCGTAGCTCAGTTGCAGCAGCGCGACCTTGTCTTCATCCCCCAGGCGCCCGAGGAAGTGAATGTTGCGCAGGCCCAACGCCTGCGCTTGCGCATGCAGTTCCAGCTCCAGCGGCCCGGCACCGACGATGACTACCGGGTAATCGACGTCTTTCAATGCATCGAGCAGGATGTGCAGGCCTTTGTAATAACGCATCACTCCGACGAACAGGAAAAACTTATCCCCAACCTGCTGACGCCAGCGATTCATGCGCTGCGCGTCTGGCTGTGGATAACCGGCCTTGTTCAAGCCGTAGGGGATCACCCGGGTCTTGTCCTGGAACTGCTGCAACACATCGCTGGTGTGCAGGTAGTTCGGCGAAGCGGCGACGATACGGTCGGCGCTGGCGAGAAAGCGGTTCATCAGCGGCCGGTAGAGTTTGAGCAGGTGCTTCTGACGGATGATGTCCGAGTGGTAAGTGACCACGCTCGGTTTGTTCAGGGCGCTGGCGAAATGCACCAGGTCCATGAACGGCCACGGGAAGTGGTAGTTGATCACGTCGGCCTCGGCCGCCAGTTCGCGAAACTGTTTGAACACGCTCCAGGAAAAACCGGTGGAGGCGAATTGAATGTCGAGTCTGGCGCGGTGCACTTCGTGTTGGCCGAGTTGCACCACCGGCGGTGTCGGGTCGGCGCTGAGGGTCAGAACCTGACCGTCGATGCCGTGCTGGGCGCCGCTTTCGCAGAGTTGGAAGATCACTTGTTCGATGCCGCCGACCGAATCCGGCAGGTACGTTTTGAAAAAATGAAGAACTCGCATTCAACCTCCCATGGCCTGGTGGTAGGCACCGGCCGTGGCCCGTGCACAACGCTCCCAGGAAAAAAGCCGTGACTGCTGCAACCCGGCTTCTTGGCATGCCTGCCAATGCGCTTGATCATCGATCAGTCGGCTCAGCGCATCACGCAGGCCTTCTGCATCGTCAGCTTCAATATAGTTGCCCGCGGCGCCCGCGACTTCCGGCATGGCCGAAGACTGTGTGAGCACCACCGGTGTGCCGCTGGCCATGGCCTCCAGTACCGGCAGACCAAAACCTTCATACAACGATGGAAAAATCAGCGCACGGGCCCCGGCGAGCAGCTGCGCCACCTGTTCATCGGGCAGATAACCAAGCAGGCACACATGCCCGCTGGCCAGCGCCTGGCGCAAAGGTTCGCTGAACTGATCACGCTCCCAGCCGGCCATGCCGACGATCAGCAGCGGATAACGCTGACGCACGGGCTCCGGCAACAGGGCATGGGCGCGCAGGGCGAGACCAAGGTTCTTGCGCGGCTCCAGCGTACCGACGCACAGAAAATACTCCCGCGCCGCCACCGCATGCGCCTTGAGGACCGCGTCGATGGCGCTCGGCTCACGCGGGTGAAAACGCTCGGCGACGCCCAGTGGCGCCACCACGAAACGGTCGCTGGGCAGGCCGAAATAGGCTTGCGCCTCGTCGGCAATCGCCTGCGAGTCGGTCAGGATCACTTGCGCCTGTTGCACCCCCACGGCCAACCGCCGCTCGATTTCCTTGAGCCGTGCCGGTGGCTGGGTCTCGGGGAAATGCAGGTGGGTCAGGTCGTGCAGGGTGATCACGGTCGGGCCGTCGAAGGCCAGCGGCCACAGGCTCGGTTCGTGATAGAGGTCGATGCCCTGCGCGCGGCCCTGATCGAAGCGTTTCTGCTCCAGCCAGCGGCGCGCCTGATAAGCCCCGGGAATTTGCCGCAGCAGTGGCGTCAGGCGTGAGTAACCGGGCATGGCCGCTTCCGGCAGTGCCGAACTCCAGCCCCAGCCGTGGAACAACGTCACCTCGATGTCGGGTTGATGGCGCAAGGCGCTGACCAGTTCGGCCACGTAATGGCCGATGCCGGTGCGCGGCGCCAGGAGAATGCGGGCGTTAAGAGCAATGCGCATGCTGACTCTCGGTGGCAGGCTGCGCCGTGTTCAGGTTGCGCTCGATGCGCTCGACCAATTGCGCGCTCGCTTCGCGCCAGGTCAGCCAGCGCCAGTGTTCCAGGCTCAGAGGCGCCGGAAATGTCGGGTTGCGGTCCATGCCGATCACCAGATCCGTCAGGCTCTGTGGGTCGGCAAGATCGAAATAAGCCATGTAGTCGCCGCCGATTTCACGGAACACCGGAATGTCGCTGCCCATCGCCGGCAACCCGCGTTGCATGGCCTCCACCAGCGGCAGGCCGAACCCTTCGACGTGCGACGGAAACACCAGCGCCGTGGCGTGCTCGTAGGCGTGTTCGAGGCTTTTGTCCGAGAGTGAATTGAACATGAACAGGCGTCGATTCAATTCGCGGTGTTGGCGGATGCGGTCGATCAGCGCCTCGCACTTCCAGCCGATTTTGCCGACGATGCACAACCTTGCGCGGGAGCCGTCAGCCCAGGCACGATCAAACGCATCCAGCAGGTAGGCATGGTTTTTTCGCGGTTCGATGGTGCTGACCATGAGGAACACCGGCTCCGGCGTTTCGAACAGTTGCAGCAAGCCGCGGTCGACGGCGGCATCGGCCTCGCTCAAGTCCAGCTCGGAGCCGAGATGGAAATAATCGAACCAGCGCTGCGCTACCTGCTGTGAGCCGATCCGGCGTTGCATCTCCTGGCGGACCTGATCGCGGATCGTGGTCGAGATCGCCACGTAGCCATCGGCGGTGCGCGCAATCCAGTCGAACCAGTCATTGAAGACCTTGACCAGCCCGGCGTCGCAAAACTGCGGATGGGTCAGCGGGATCAGGTCGTAAATCACCGAAATGATGCCAACCCCTTCGCGCTTGAGCTGCTCGGCGAGGGGGAAGAAGTTGGCGTGCCACGATGAGTCGAGCAGCACCAGTTGATCGCCGGGGCGGTGCGCCAGCGGCACGCAACGTTCGGGGATGTGTTTACCCTTGAGGGCGCGTCCCAGCAGGCGCATCGGTAAGCTGAAACAGGCAAACGCGGTGAGCCGGCAGCCGACGTACAAAACCCGCCGGGCAAAGTGCGACTGGCTGAACGGGCGACGACGCTCGACGGCACGGTGACGCAACCAGAAGGCATTGGCCCATTGCTCCAGTTTTACCCGCAGGCCGATCAGGTCGAGCTTCAACGATTTCAGCGGCGCCAGGCTTTTAACTTCATACAAACCGCCATCGATCATCACCACCGGGATGCATTCAACGGTGTCGTCGGCTGCCGGCAGTTGCTGGATGACGTTGCGCACCACGCGCTGAATGCCCGAGTTGGCGGAGGGGTGTTCGAAAACGTACGTGCACTCCACCAACAATCGCGTCATCGCAAGGTCTCCGTGGCAGGCGTTTGCAGAAGTGTTTCGCTGGAGCGGGTGATTTCGGTTTGTGCCTCCAGCCACGAACAGCCGACGAAGTCTTCCTGGCGATTGTTGATCACATGGAACACCAGGCCGTAGTCGCGCCATTCGAAATTGCGGTCCAGGTGCGAGTCCAGGCGCGACAGGCTCAACGCCACTGAATAACTGCCCTTGCCCAGGCGCATGTCGAAGGCGAAGCGGAAGGTCACGCGCTCGCCGGCGCTCAGGTCGGTGATCGCTTTATCGAGGCGATGGGTGTTGATGCCATAAATCGCCTGGCCGAGGCGATCCTTGATCATGAAGCCGAGAATCAACCGTTCGATGTCCTGACGAATTTCCGTCTGCACTTCCAGCACCACCGGTTGACCGACTTCGGCCACTTCAAGGCTGCGGCCCTGCGCGTCGAGCAGGCGCACGCTGACAATCCCTGCTTCGCCGGTACCGGAAATGGTCCGTACCTGGCCGTTGGCGAGCATCTCCTGACGGACGATCTGGCCTTCGCGCTGGGCGAGCATGGCGTTGTAGTAATCCATCACTTCTTCAGGCTTGCCGCGCATGGCCAGGCGACCGTTTTCGAGGAGGATCGCGGTATCGCAGATCGACTGAATGGCGGAGCGGTCATGGGACACGATCAACAACGTGGTGCCGGCCTTGCGGAAGCTGCGGATGCGTTCGAAGCTTTTGTGCTGAAAGTAGGCGTCGCCCACCGACAGGGCTTCGTCGACGATGAGAATATCCGGGCGTCGCGCAGTGGCGACGCTGAAGGCCAGGCGCATCTGCATGCCGCTGGAGTAGGTGCGTACGGGATGATCGATGGCGTCGCCGATTTCAGCAAAACCCTCGATCTGCGGCATCAACGCTTCGATTTCTTCAACCTGCATGCCGAGCAACTGGCCGGCCATGAAAGCGTTCTGCCGACCGGTAAAATCCGGATGGAAACCCATGCCCAGTTCCAGCAGCGCCGCCACGCGGCCTTCCAGTTCAATCTGTCCACAGGTCGGTTGCGTGGTGCCGGTGATCATCTTCAGCAGGGTGCTTTTGCCCGCACCGTTGACGCCAACGATGCCGACCGACTCACCGGGTTTGATCTCGAAATCGATGTCCTGCAGGACCCAATGCAGGTGATGGCGCCTGGGGGAAAACGGCACCAGCCATTCGAGCAGACGGCTCCAGCGGTTCGGGTATTGTTTGTAGGCCTTGGCCAGGCCGCTGACGCGAATATGTCCCATCAGAGTTCGTCCACCATTTCACCGACACGCTGGCGAAACAGCCGCAGCGCCATGGCGCAGAGCAACAGGCCGATGATCAGCAGCGGGGTCAGTGAGGACCAGACCGGCCATTGGTTGTAGAGGAAGACATTCTGGTAGCTGGTCATCAGGGCCGTCATCGGGTTGAGCCCGATCAAGTGCTGGATCCCCGGGGGCAGGATCGACAGCGGGTAAACGATCGGCGTCAGCCAGAACCAGAATTGCAGGCAGATGCCGAACATCTGCCCGACATCGCGAAAAAACACATTGAGAATACCCAGCAACATGCCCAGCCCGGCCGCAAAGATCACCTGCAGGATCAGCAGCGGTATCAGCGCCAGCAAGGCCATGCCGGGCAAGCGCCCGCTGATCAGCAGGAACCCGAAGAACAGGCCCAGGATGATCGCGAAGTTGATGCCGGCATTGAGCAGTGCAATGACCGGCAGGCAGATGCGCGGGAAGCTGATTTTCTTCAGCAGGTTGGCGTTTTCCAGAAACATGCTCTGGCTGCGCGTGGTGATTTCAGCGAACAGGCCCCAGGTCAGCAGGCCGGCGCAGAGATAGACGCTGTAGGCCAGGCCATCGTCCACACCCGGCAGGCGGGCGCGCATGATCTGGGAAAAGATCACCGTGTACACGATGATCATCGACAGTGGATTGAGTACCGTCCACAGGGCCCCGAACAACGAGTTGCGATAGCGTGCTTGAAACTCTCGCTTGACGCTGCCGAGGATGAATCCACGGTAGCTGCGCAGCGAGCGATACAGGGAAAGCAGCATTCAATCCGTCCTGCCGTATTGGTCTTCGAAGCGAACGATGTCGTCCTCTCCCAGGTATTCGCCGCTTTGCACTTCGATGATCACCAGATCGATCACGCCGGGGTTTTCCAGGCGATGACGATGACCGGCGGCAATGAACGTCGATTCATTCTTCGCCACCAGGTGGGTGCCGGAACCGTTGTTGGTGACCTTGGCCATGCCTTCGACCACCACCCAGTGTTCGTTGCGGTGATGGTGCATCTGTAGGGAGAGCTTGCCACCAGGCTTGACCACGATGCGCTTGATCTTGAAGCGCGGGCCTTCCTCGAGCACGGTGTACGTCCCCCACGGACGGCTGACCGTGCGGTGCAGGCGATAGGCCTCGTGGGATGTGTCCTTGAGTTGCTTGGCCACGCGCCGTACATCCTGCGCACGGTCGGCATGGGCCACCAGCACCGCGTCGGCGGTATCGATGACGATCAGGTTATCGACACCGACGGCGGCCACCAGCCGCCCTTCGCTCTGCACGAAGTTGTTGTGGCTGTCGATGAAGATCGCTTCGCCACTGGCGCGATTGTTGTCGGCATCGGCCGGCACCAGGGCGGCGACGGCGCCCCAGGAACCGATGTCGCTCCAGTCGAAACCGGCCGGCACCACGACGACTTTTTCCGAGCGCTCCATCAGCGCGTAGTCGATGGAAATGTCGGTGATTTCAGCGAACAGTGCCGGCGACAGTTCCTGTTGCAGGCAGCCAACGGTTTCGATCGGCGCGCTGGCGGCCATGCAGGCGCGGGTCTGCTCCAGCAACTCAGGCGCGTGCAATTGCAATTCGGCAATGACCGCCGCGGTGGTGAAGCAGAACATCCCCGAGTTCCACAGGAAGTTGCCGCTTTCCAGGTAATGCGTAGCGGTTTGCAGGTCGGGTTTCTCGACGAAACGCTGCACTTTGGCGGCGCCCCTGGCGTCCAGCGGTGCACCGGTCTCGATGTAGCCGAAGCCGGTTTCCGGCGCTGTTGGTGTGACGCCGAAGGTCACCAGGTAACCGTCCTTCGCCAGATTGACCGCGTGCTCGACGGCGGTTTTCAGCGCGTCCTGATTGACGATCAAATGGTCGGCCGGCATCACCACCATGATCGCGTCGTCGCCATGCAACGCTTGCAGTGCCAGGGCGGCTGCGGCAATCGCCGGGGCGGTGTTGCGCCCGGTCGGCTCGAGCAGGAAGTGCCCGCGATGGCGCGATACGTGCGCGGCGCAATAGTGATCCTTGCTCTGGAAGTAGTACTCGCGGTTGGTCACCGTGACAATGTCGCCCCAGCCGTCCAGCAATGCGGCGGCACGCTGGTAGGTCTTGCCGAGCAGCGACTGGCCGTCGGGCAGGGTCATGAACGGCTTGGGATGGCCCTCACGGGACACCGGCCACAAACGGGTGCCGGCACCGCCGGACAGAATCACGGGGATCAGCATGGCCTACTCCTTGGCGACGCGTTTCATGTCCGCATCCATCATCATGCGGATCAAGGTATCCAGGTCGGTTTTCGGCTTCCAGCCCAGCACGCGCTGAGCCTTGGCCGGATTGCCGAGCAGCACTTCAACTTCGGCCGGACGGAAGAATGCCGGGTCGATCTTCACGTAATCGCGGTAATTGAGGCCGACGTGATCGAAGGCGATGCGGCACATTTCGCGCACCGTGGTGGTGACGCCGGTGGCGACCACGAAATCGTCAGGCTTGTCCTGTTGCAGCATCAGCCACATGGCTTCGACGTAATCGCCGGCAAAACCCCAGTCGCGTTTCGCGTCGATGTTGCCCAGCGCCAGCTCCTGCTGTTTGCCTTGCTTGATGCGAGCGGCGGCGTCGGTGACTTTGCGGGTGACGAACTCGATGCCGCGCAGTGGCGATTCATGGTTGAAGAGGATGCCGCTGCTGGCGTGCAGATTGAAGCTTTCACGGTAGTTGACGGTGATCCAGTGGCCGTACAGCTTGGCCACGCCGTAAGGGCTGCGCGGGTAGAACGGCGTGTTCTCGTCCTGCTGCTCGGCCTGGATCAGGCCGAACATTTCGCTGGTCGAGGCCTGATAAAAGCGGGTGTGCGGGCTGAACTGGCGGATCGCTTCGAGCACGTGGGTGACGCCCAGGCCGTCGACGATGCCGGTGGTCACCGGTTGATTCCACGAGGCGGCGACAAAGCTCTGCGCGGCGAGGTTATAAATTTCGTCCGGCGCCGATTGAATGACCGCACGCTGTACCGAGCAGGCATCGGCCATGTCACCGTCCAGATAGACGATGTCGGCTTCGACGCCCAGCTCGCGCAGGCGCCAGCGCGAATCGCTGCTGCGCCGAGCGACGAGGCCGTGAACCTTGTAGCCCTTGTCGAGCAACAGCTTGGCCAGATACGCGCCGTCCTGGCCGGTGATCCCTGTGATCAGTGCACTTTTTGTCATTCTTGGCTTACTCGCGTCTCCCAGTCGGACAGGATCGCCCGCAGGGATTGTTGTGTAGTGATTTCAGGCGTCCATCCTGTGGTCTGGGTCAGCCTGGCATGGCTGCCGCAAACGCGACGCTGATCGGCGCGCCGCATGCGCGCCGGGTCCTGAACCAGTTGCAGCTCGACCTCGGCCAGATCACCGAGCTGCTCGATCAGGCTGCGGATGCTCTGTTCACGGCCCGAGCAGATGTTGTAGACCTGCCCCGGTGTGCCTTTTTCCAGCAGCGCGAAGTAGGCCGAGATCACATCGCCGACATCGAGAAAATCCCGTGTCACGTCGATATCGCCGACTTCCAGCTGCGGTGCCTGCAGGCCTTGTTTGATGCGATTGATCTGGCGGGCGGCACTGGCAATCACAAAGCTTGGGTTTTGGCCGCTGCCGATGTGATTGAACGGCCGTGCGACCAGTATCGGCCAGGCTTCGCTCAGGCCCCATTGCAGGCTGAGGAATTCCGCCGAGAGTTTGCTCACGGCGTAGGGGTTGCGCGGGCAGGGCGGTTGTTGCTCGGTGATCGGCAGGTGGGTTTCGCCGACCTGGCCATAGACGTCACCGGAGCTCACATACAGGAATGTGCCGGCAAAGCCGCGCGCCTTCAGGGCTTGCAACAGGTTGAGGGTACCGAGCAGGTTGATTTCGAGGGTGCGCGCCGGATCGCGAAAGGCTTCTGGGACGAAGGTCTGGCCGGCCAGATGAATGACGGCATCCGGCAGTTGCGGCCACAGGTCGGTGAGGCTGTGCCGATCGGTGAGGTCGTAGGGCGCAGCGGCAGGCAGCAGCTCCCACGACGAATCCGCCAACGCCAGACGCGACTGAATATGTTGTCCCACGAATCCACTGAGACCCGTGACGAACAGACGCTTTTTCAAACAGCGACCCCTTGGTCTTGAACTTGCGCCACTTTCCCACAGGCTTTGGGGGAAGGTCTTACAGACCGAAAGAAAAACCGGCTAAAAGACGGGCGAAGTCAGTTGTTGTAGTTGTTTGTTAACAATCTGTGCCAATTGCTCGGCAATTTCAACAGGCCAAACCGTGACTGGTCAGTTCTCGTCAGCGTAGCCAAATTTATTCTCGCCGGGCGGTTCACGGATCCTTGATGGATGTGTTTAGAATGCCCTTCGCCGCCATCCTTCAAAGTTCGCCGGAGGGGTTGCGAGCCGGAGTGAAACCGACCACTAAAACAAGAACGAAGACGTACTCCATGACGAAGGACGATTGCCGGTAATACCGACTCGATCCGACGCTTGGCCGTCATAGCATGAGACTGCCGGGATGGTGGTTTCATCGTGGGATGCCATGAATTTCATTCTTTACTCGGACGTCAACGACCGCTCCATCAGCCAGAGTCTCGGGCGTCCCGAATACAGTTACTACTTCGTACTCAAGGCCTATCGCCCGGTGCTGGAAAGCCTTGGGCGAGTCCACGTGGTGGCGTCGGCGGCTGAAGTCGATCCGCTGTATCGGCAGTTGCAGGAGGCCGGTCAGGACTGTCTCTTTCTGTCGTTCTCGCCGCCGCACAAGACCCCGACCGACCTGCAATGCCCGACGGTGTGCGTGATTGCGTGGGAGTACGATTCGATCCCGTCCGAGTGCCACGACGATGACCCGCGCCAGGACTGGAGCCAGAGCCTGGCGCGTCATGGTCGGGTCATCACGTTGTCCAGTCACACGGCCGCAGCGATTCGCCGCACGATGGGTGAAGACTTCCCTGTACTGGTTCTGCCGACACCGTTGTGGGAGGGCTTTGCCGGTGTACGTCAGCAGTACCCGGCCGCCGCTTCGAGCGCGGGGGCGACGTTGCAGATCAAGGGCTGCATCATCGACAGCCGGGCATTGGGGTTGTCTGCTGATGGCCTGATCGCGCCGATTCACAGTGAACAGGAGCTGGAAGTGCGCGGTCTGGCTGAACCGGTTGCCGAGCCCGCGACAGCACCGGCGTTGACCTTGCGGCGTCGGGCATTCATCACCAAACATTACCTGCGTGAGGGCTATCGCGGCCTCACGAGCCCGTCCGAGCATGGGCCGCTGTTTTTGCTCAAACACCATGCGCTGCTGTGGTACCGCGAAGCGGTCAGCGACCTGCTGCCCGCCGCGCTGCGCGAGAAAATCGCCGCACGGCGTGCCTCCTCTGCTGCCTCCTTGCCGCTGGCGACCAGCGTCACGGAGGCCCTTGAACAGGCCGAACACCCGCAAGCCGTGCTGCCCGATACCCAGGAACAGGTGCAGATCGACGTCAGTGGCGTGGTCTACGTCAGCGTGTTCAATCCCGAGGACGGGCGCAAGAACTGGCATCACCTGATCACCGCGTTCTGCTGGGCCATGCGCGATGTCGAAGATGCGACGCTGGTGCTGAAAATCACCCAGAACGACCTGTCGAGCTACTACGTTCACCTGATCACGCTGCTCTCGCAACTCTCACCGTTTGCCTGTCGTGTGGTGGTCATGCACGGCTATCTGGAAGACGAAGAATTCGCCCGGTTGTATGGCGCGGCGAGTTTCTACGTCAACGCCTCGCGCTGCGAAGGCTTGTGCCTGCCGTTGATGGAATTCATGTCGTGCGCACGGCCGGTGATTGCGCCGAACCACACGGCGATGGGCGATTACATCGACGAACACGTCGGCTTCATCGTCAAGTCGAGCCGCGAGCCGACGATCTGGCCGGAAGACGTGCGCATTCTCTATCGCACCCTGCGCCATCGCCCCGACTGGGGATCGTTGAAAGCCGCTTATGAGGACAGCTACGCGATGGCCAAGAACCAGCCGCAAGCCTATCTGGCCATGGCCGCCGCCGCTGAGCAACGCATGCACGATTACTGCAGCTTTGCCCCGGTGCAGCAGCGCCTGGCGCAATTTCTCGGGTTGACGCCGATGCGTACCGCAGCGCCACAGGCAGCCGAAGCGGGGACCGCCGCATGCTGATCATCATTCATTCGGAAACCAACAAGAGCAATATCCAGCAAAACCTCGGGCGGCCCGAGTACAGCTATTACTTTGTGCTCAAGGAATTTCGCCCGGTACTGGAGCGCATCGGTCAGGTGATTGAAGTCAGTCACCCGGACGAGTTGGTTGATCGTCTGTATTTCGACTGTCAGAGCCGGGGTGAGGCGTGTGTCTACCTGTCGTTCTCGCCGCCTCATCGCACGCCGACGCATTACGCCTGTCCGACCATCCCGGTGTTCGCGTGGGAGTTCAGCACCATCCCGACCGAAAGCTGGCAAGGTGAACCGCGCCACGATTGGCGCGTGGTGCTGGCGGCCAGCGGCAGGGCGATCACTCATTCGACGTTCACCGTCAACGCTGTGCGTGCGGTGATGGGCGAGGATTATCCGATCTGCGCCATCCCGGCCCCGGTGTGGGATCGCTTCGCCGCACGCGGTGAACACCTGAGCAAATCCCCGGTGGTCGAGGCCGTGCAGCTGAACCTGCGCGGCCTGTTGATCGACAGTCGCACGACCGACCTGCGCGCCTACGGCCCGGCCGAATTGCGCGAGGGCATCCCCCTCTCGTTCAGTGGTCCGCCGCAGGATTGCACGTTGCAACTCGACGGCGTGGTCTACACCTCGGTGTTCAATCCCTATGACGGGCGCAAGAACTGGCAGGACATGATCAGCGCGTTCTGCACCACGTTCCGCGATACGGCGGACGCGACGCTGGTGCTGAAGCTGACGCACCATGACATCGCCAATGCGTTGAACGACATGCTCCATCACCTCTACAAAAACCAGGCGTATCAGTGCCGGATCGTGCTCATCCACGGGTATCTGGCCGACCCCGATTACGAACGCCTGGTGGAGGCCACGAGTTACGTGGTCAACAGTTCCTACGGTGAAGGGCAGTGCCTGCCGCTGATGGAATTCATGTCGTGCGGCAAACCGGCGATTGCCCCGCTGAACACGGCGATGGCCGACTACATCGACAGCGACTGTGCATTCATTGTCGACTTCACCGAAGAACTCACGGCCTGGCCCCATGACCCACGAGCGGCCTACCGCACTCTGCGTTACATGACCGACTGGGATTCCTTGTGTGCGGCGTATCGTGCCAGTTATGCCGTGGCGAAAAACGATGTCGAGCGCTATGCCGCCATGTCCGCGCGGGCAGTGCGTAACCTCGAACGGTTTTGCAGCCAGGCCAGCACCGAGCAGCGTCTGCGGGCGTTTTTCGAACAGCACCTGGAGCCGGCCAAGACACTGACTGTGCAAGCGTCGACCGCATGATTCGTCGTCTGCTCGCCCGGTGGTTTGCGTCCCCTCTGCCGACGCCTCTGCCGACCCCGGAGCCGTCCGCGACGGGGTCGCCGCGTATGGTCGGTCTGCACGATGCGGTGCTCGACGGCTGGTTCTTGAATGCCACGGGCGAATTGCTCAAGGGCTTTGCCATTACGGCTGACGACACCCTACTCGACGTCGGTTGCGGTGAGGGTGTGGCGACGTTGTTCGCCGTGCGTCAGGGCGCCTCGGTGATCTTCACCGACAGCGAATACGACAAGGTGCGCGAGCTCGCCCGGCAAGTCGAGGCGCAAAGCCAGCAGGCGAATCTCGGGCTGGTCAGCAACAGCCTGCCGTTGCCACTGGCCGCCGGTTGCGCCAGCAAAGTGGTGTGCATGGAAGTGCTCGAGCACATCACCGAGCCTGAACCGTTCATGGCTGAACTGGTGCGCATGGGCCGCCCCGGTGCGCAGTACCTGCTCAGCGTGCCGGCGCCCATGGGCGAGCATTTGCAGAAAGGCATCGCCCCCGACAGTTATTACCAGGCCCCCAACCATGTGCAGATCTTCACCCCCGAGCGCTTCGCCGCGTTGGTCGAAGACGCCGGGCTGGTGATCGAGCACCGTCAGGCCAGCGGGTTTTTCTGGGTGATGGGCATGATTTTTTTCTGGGCCAGTGAGCGTGCGGCCGGGCGTGATCCGGGCGGCGCGGTGCGCGACCGCATTCAGGCGCCGTATCCACCCTTGATGGAGAGTTGGGCGCGCACCTGGCAAGACTTGCTCACGCAACCCGAGGGCCTGGCCATCAAGCAGACGCTCGACCGCTTCATGCCCAAGAGCCAAGTGATCATCGCCCGCAAACCGCTGGCCACCGGAGACACGCCATGAACGGCAAACGAATCATGGACATCGAAGTCCTGCGCGCCATCGCGGTACTCGGTGTGTTGTTTCATCACCTGCAGGGCAGCCTGTTCACCGATCCGGTGCCGCTGCTGGAAAAAATCCATGCCTGGGCGCAACCGTGGTGGGGCGTCGATCTGTTTTTCGCGATTTCCGGTTTCGTCATTGCGCGCAGCCTGATTCCGGCGCTGCAAGGCTGCACCAGCCGCCAGGAATACTGGGCGCAGACGCGCAATTTCTGGCTGCGCCGGGTGTTTCGCTTATTGCCGTCGGCCTGGTTATGGCTGGCGCTGATTCTGCTGGCGTGCGTGTTTTTCAATCGCTCCGGAGCGTTCGGAACATTGGCCGCGAACTGGCAGGCGACGTTGGCCGGGGTCCTGCAATACGCCAACTTCCGCTTTGCCGACAGCTTCTTTCATTACGAGTACGGCAGCAGTTTTGTCTACTGGAGCCTGGCGCTGGAGGAGCAGTTCTATCTGTTGTTCCCGCTGCTGATCGTGCTGTGCCGCAAGCACTTGGTGTGGGTGTTGCTGGCGCTGGTCGCGGTGCAGATCTACACCTTGCGCACGCCGTTGCTGATGGTCGTGCGCACCGATGCGCTGGCACTCGGTGTGCTGTTGGCGATGTGGAGCGCGCAGCCGAGTTATCAGCGCTGGCAGCCGACCTTTCTGCGTCGGCCGTGGGCCGGCATCGCGGCGCTGATCGGAATCGGCGCGCTGTTGAGCTTCATGGCCACCGACCGCTTTACCTTCACCAATTACCGCATCGGCTCGATCGCCGTGCTGTGCGCCGTGCTGGTATGGATTGCTTCCTACAACCGTGATTACCTGATGCCGGCCGGCGTGGTCCAGCGTTTGTTGGCGTGGGTCGGCAGTCGTTCCTATGGCATTTATCTGATCCACATTCCCGCTTATCTCACCGTGCGTGAAGTGATTTTCCGCTTGCAGAGCGCCGGCCTGCCGAGCCCGGCCGGGCACCCGATCCTCACGCTGGTGATGGCCGGCGGCCTGATCGTGCTGCTCAGCGAGCTTAATTACCGCCTGATCGAAATGCCCCTGCGCAATCGCGGAGCTGCGTTGGTCAAGCGCCTTGGCACCACCCCAACCGCCGTCCCATCCCCTGGAGCCACCTCATGCTGAGACTGTTGAAGAAACTCACGGCGGCGACGCCCGTGCCGGCGCCGGCAGAACCCGTTGCCCCGGTCGTCGGCAAGGTCGATCCGTACATGCTCGGCCTCTACGATGCCAAGCTCAGCGGCTGGTTCAACCAGGAGACCAACGAGTTGTTCAAAGGCTTTGTGGTGTCGGCCGATGACACCTTGCTCGACGTCGGCTGCGGCGATGGCGGTAACGTGCATTTCTGCGGCATGCGCGGGGCGAAGATCATCATTGCCGACATCGACGGCGCCAAGGTCGAGGCGACCCGCCTGCGCCTGGGCGATACCCCGGCGCGTGACGTCGAATGCCACGTCACCGACTGCAATCCGTTGCCGATTGCCGACGCTACCGCCACGCGCGTGGTGTCGACGGAAGTGCTCGAACACGTCGACGATCCCGCGCAGTTTCTCGCGGAACTGGTGCGTGTCGGCAAACCGGGCGCGTTGTACCTGCTGAGCGTGCCGCACCCAAGCTCCGAAGACCTGCAGAAAGACATCGCCGCGCCCGAGTATTTCCAGAAGCCCAACCACATTCGCGTCATCAGCGAAGAGCAGTTCAAGGCGATGGTCAGCGAGGCGGGGCTGGAGATCATCAGCCACAGCCAGTACGGTTTTTACTGGTCGTTGTGGATGCTGTTGTTCTGGGAAGCCAAGGTCGATTTCAGCAACCCGGATCATCCGCTGCTCAATCATTGGGCCGAGACCTGGCAAGCGGTGCTCGATTCGCCGCGTGGCGCGCAGATCAAGCAGGCGCTGGACGCGGTGGTGGCGAAAAGTCAGGTGATCATCGCGCGCAAGCCCTGAGTTCCGAGTGCCTGTAGGAGCTGTCGAGTGAAACGAGGCTGCGATCATTTGATTTTGAAGATCAAAAGATCGCAGCCTCGTTTCACTCGACAGCTCCTACAGGTCGCAGAGTGTTTTTGTGTAACCTGCGGTCTTTTGTCGGCAGGGATTGGCGATTTGATGCGGTTCGGTTTTTCGATGCTGATCACGGTGTTGTTGCTTGCAGGCTGCGAGCAGCACGATGCACCGGTGCTGGACCAGCAACTGTATGTCTGGCAACGCCAGTGGACGCCCGCCCATGAAACGGCGCTGCGTGATAGTCACAGTGACTTCTCGACGCTGCGCGTGCTGGCGCTGCAAGCCTTTCCCAATGCAGGCTGGCGCCGCGCGCGGGTTGATTCGTCGTTGTTGAAAGCCGATGGGCGCCCCGTGATCGCGGTAATCCGCCTCGACGGGCAACTCAAGGCGCTGGATCAGGATCAAGTCACTGCGCAGATTCTTCAGGTGCTCGCCGATTGGCAGGCGCAAGGCCTGACGCCGAGCGGCGTCGAGATCGACCACGACGCCGGTAATGCGCGATTGCCGGCCTATAGCGAGTTTCTTCAGCATCTGCGGGCGGCATTGCCGAGTTCGCTGCCACTGAGCATCACCGCGTTGCCGGCGTGGCTGTCCAGCGCGCAACTGCCAACTCTTCTGCACACCGTCGACAGCAGCGTGCTGCAAGTGCACGCCGTCAGCGATCCACGCCACGGTCTGTTTGATCCTGAGCAGGCGTTGAAGTGGAGCAAGGCCTGGGCGCGCGTGAGCGACAAGCCGTTTTATCTGGCGCTGCCGGCCTATGGCGTGGCGCTGTTGCCGGATGACGGCGGCGCGCCGCTGGTGGAAAGCGAAGTGCAGCTTGAGCGAGCCGGTGAACGCCGCGAACTGCTCGCCGATCCGTTGGCATTGAGCCAACTCGGCAAGGCTTTGCGTGAAGACCCGCCAGCGCATCTGGCCGGGCTGATCTGGTTTCGCTTGCCGCTGGCCAACGATCGCCGCGCCTGGAGCTTGACCACCCTGCGCGCGGTCGCGCGTGGTGATCAACTGGTCAGCCAGCTCGGCCTGACGTTAAGCGAACACCACGGCCTCTACGACATCAGCCTCGACAACCGCGGCAATCTCGACAGCGCCTGGCCGGCGCGGATAACGCTCAAGGCGCGAGGCTGTGAAGGCGCCGATGCGCTCGCCGGATATGCATTGCAACAGAGCGCCGATCTGCTTACCTTCACCCGCCTGCGCGACGGCCGATTGCCGGCGGGCGGGCAGCGCGCCATCGGTTGGGCGCGTTGCGCGACTATTGATCAAGGAGGTTCGCATGTTGACCCGTAACTGGCCCCGCCATCTGCTCTGCCTGAGCCTCAGCCTGCCGCTGGGTTCCGCGCTGGCCTGTGGTCCGGATTTTCCCAATCGTCTGCTCGACGATCGCGGACAGACCCTGGCCAATCTGCCGGCGGGCAACTTCAAGTTCGAGATCAGCCGTCTCGGCCAAACGATCGCCGGGCTCAAGAATGTCACCGCAGCGACTCACGATCCCGACGATATGTACGGTGACGACAGTGCGCCAACCCAAGCCCGCGACAACGCCGAACAGCTCGGATTGAGCAACGAGCAGGCCGCGCTGGTCGCGCAACTGCGTGGCCTGACCGATGCACATCAGGTTGCAGAGCAGGGCGCCAGTCTGCCGCCTGAAATTCGTCTGTACGTGGCGGGCGCGGTGGCGTTTGCCACGGGCGAACATGCGCTGGCGGTCGAGTATTTCAACAAGCTGTTGGCGCTGCCGGCTGATCAGCGGCCGTTGCGCAGCACCTGGGCGGCCTATTCCCTGGGGCGTACCTGGTTTGCCATGAGCAGTGAAGCCGACGATGCCGTCGCAGCCCTGGAGCAATCGCGCGCAGCGTTCCGCCAGGCGCGGCAAATGAGCATTGATGGTTTCAGTGATCCGCTGGAGCTGGGCGTGGCCAGCCTTGGCGAAGAGGCGCGGGTATTGCGCACTGCCGGCGACTGGAGCGGCGCCATTGAACTGTATGAGGCGCAAAACCAGCACGGTTCGGCCGTGGGGTATACGTCGTTGAAGCAACTGACGAATGAGCTGGCCGAGTTGCCCGAGGCTGAGCTGGCGAAGCTGCTGGAGCGTAAGCCGGTGCAACAACTGGTCACCGCATCGTTGGTCAGCCGAATGGGCTGGTCGTTTGGCGAGCAGCCGCCGAACGAGAAAAAACTCATTACGCTGCTGCAGCAGAGCACGCGCGGCACGCTGGAAAACGCCGATCGGCTGGCGGCGATGAATTATCAACAGGGTGATTACGCCAGCGCCAGGGCCTTCCTCGAGAATGCCGGCGATGGCGGGCTGGCCTGGTGGTTGCGGGCCAAACTGGCGGTGCGCGATGGCGATAAAAATGCCGCTGCCGCCGCTTACGCCAAAGCTGCGCAGGCGTTTCCGCAAAGTGAATCGTGGGGTTACCAGCTCACGGCAGACTGGGCGTTTGAAACCGTGCAACCGAAATGCCGGGTCGAGGGCGAAAGCGCGATTCTGGCGTTGCAACGCGGCGAATACCTGCAAGCCTTTGTGCAGTTGTATCGCAGCAACAACATCTATTGGTTCGATGCCGCCGCCGTCGCCGAGCGGGTGCTGACGGTCGAAGAGCTCAAGCAGTACGTCGATGAAAACGTCCCGGCCCCGGCAGCGCCGATTGACGATGGGCGAGCTGACGCCGAGCAGCTGCACATAGCCGAGAACCTGCGCTATCTGCTGGCCCGGCGCTTGTTGCGCGAAGGCCATTACGCCGAAGCCGTCGACTATTTCGCCAACAGCACGATGCAGGAAGAAGCCAGGTATTACGGTGAGCAGCGTCTGGCGGCAGAAAGCAGCTGGTGGCCGACGAAACGTGCCACCGCACTGTTCAATGCCGCTGTGGTTGCGCGTGAGTCTGGCTTCGAGATTCTCGGTTACGAGATGGCGTCGGACTACGTGTCGTTTGGCGGCTTCTACCAGCTCGGCAACAAGGAGCTGGTCGCCGGGCCGCTGGTCAGCGAAGACGAAGTGCAACGGCAGAAAGCCAGTGAAGCCCTGACGCAGCATCGTTTCCACTACCGTTTCGTTGCGACCGAGTTGGCCGATCGTGCTGCCGATAACCTGCCGCACACCAGCCAGGCGTTTGCTGCGGTGCTGTGCAAAGCCGTCAGCTTCAACAGCAGCGTGGAAGAGCAGAAAGCCCTGTATCAGCGTTACGTCAAGGAAGGCCCGTACGTGCAGTGGGCGGAGGATTTCGGCCGACAGTGCCCGAGCCCGGACTTCGCTAACGCCGACAAACGCTACGTCACCCAAGTGACCGATGCCGTGCGCGCGACGCTGCGACCGTACAAATGGCCGGTGCAGATCGGCGCCGCTGTGTTGCTCATCGGTGTCGCGCTGGCGCTGTTCATGCGTCGCCGGCGCAAGGCAGGCAAGGGCTAAGCCTGCTGGACGAAAGTCAGGCGCAGCGCAAAGCCGATCAACAGGCTGCCAAACAGCCATTGTTGAACGCGTTGCGCCGTTGGACTGTGTTGCAGCCAACGGCCCAATGCGGCGCCGGTCAGGGCGTAGGCGCTGTCGAACAGCAGGCCAACGCCAACCAGCAGCAGGCCGAGCACGGCGAACTGGTTGAGGACCTGCGCGCCGTCATTGACGATGAACTGCGGCAGCAGCACCGAGCAGAACAGCAGCGCCTTGGGGTTGAGCAGGTTGGTCAGCAACCCCCGGCGAATCGCCTCGCGCCATTGTCCGGGTGTCGCGGTGAGGGCGCCGGTGGCCAGGTCTGGCACCAGCGAGCTGCGCAGGCATTGAACGCCGATCCACAGCAGATACGCCGCGCCCGCCAGCCGCACCACATCAAACGTCCACGGTGCCGCCTTGAACAGCGCCGCCAGCCCCAGCGCGGCCAATGCGACATGGCAACCCCGGGCGATTGCCAAACCGATCGCCGTGGCCAGCGCCGCGCCGCGACCCTGCCGTGCGCCGGTTTGCAGGAGCAGGATCATGTCCGGGCCGGGCAACAGATAGACCACCGCCAAGGCGAGGAAAAACAGCCAGAGATTTGCCACGTCAGCGTCCTTTCGTTGTCGATTCGGTGACATCAGTCTAGGTCTGGAGGGCGGGGCAGGTGCTTGCGTAGTCAGCTTCAAAATCACCTTGTTTTGGCATAACCTGCTGGTTTTCAGTGCTGAAACTCTGTGGATTTGCCAAACATGAAACTCGACGCTTACGACCGCAAGATTCTCGCGGCCCTGCAACGTGACGGACGCCTCAGCAACGTTGAGCTGGCCGATGAAATCGGTCTGTCGGCCTCGCCGTGTCTGCGCCGGGTGCGCATGCTGGAGGAGGCTGGGGTGATCCGCGGCTATCAGGCCAATCTGGATCGCGACGAAGTCGGCTTGGGGCTGACAGTGTTTGTCGGGGTCAAGGTCGAGCGCCACAACGACGAACAGGCCGAGGCGTTTTACGCGGCGGTGACGGCGTTGCCGGAAGTGATCTCGGCATTTCTGGTCTCGGGGGAATCGGATTTTCTGTTGCAGGTGGTGGTGCCGGATTTGCGTGCGTACGACCGTTTTCTCAGTGGTTGCCTGCTGAAACTGCCGGGGGTGAGTGACATTCGCAGCAACTTCGCGATTCACACGGTGAAAACGCCGGGGGCGTTGCCTTTGGGACATCTTCCGGCCTGACAAGCAAAGATCGCAGCCTTCGGCAGCTCCTACATGAAATGCGTACCCCTGTAGGAGCTGCCGAAGGCTGCGATCTTTTGATCTTCCAAACGATTACATCTGCGTCGCCATCCCCTCGACATTCATCGCCGCCTGGCGCAATGCCTCCGACCGCGTAGGGTGCGGGTGACACGTCAACGCAATGTCCTCAGCCGAGGCACTGAACTCCATCGCCACACAAAACTCGCCAATCATCTCGCTCACGCTCGGCCCGACCAAATGCACGCCAAGCACTTCATCCGTGCGCTCATCCGCAAGGACTTTGGCGAACCCCTCGGTTTCGTGGTTGATCTTCGCCCGGCTGTTGGCGGTGAACGGAAACTTGCCGACCTTGTAGGCGCGGCCTTCGGCCTTGAGCTGCTCTTCGGTCTTGCCGACGCTGGCCAGCTCCGGTCTGGTGTAGATGACGTTAGGGATCAAGGCGTAATTGACCTCGCCGGCCTTGCCGTGGATCTGCTCGACGCAGGCCATCGCTTCGTCTTCCGCCTTGTGCGCGAGCATCGGTCCGGACGTCACGTCGCCGATCACCCAAACGCCAGCGGCTTCGGTGCGATGCTGTTTATTGGCGAGCATGCCGCGCTTGTCGGTGCTCAGGCCGACGTTTTCCAGACCGAGGCCTTGGGTGTACGGACGGCGCCCAATCGCCACCAGCACGTAATCGGCTTCGAGCAGTTCAGCCGTGCCACCCGCCGCAGGCTCGACGCTCAGTTGCACACCGCTGGCAGAAGACGTGGCGCTGGTGACTTTCGAACTCAACCTGAAGGCGATGCCCTGTTTGCTCAGCGAGCGTTGCAGGGTCTTGCCAGCCTCGGCATCGACGCCGGGGCAGATGCGGTCGAGGTATTCAACCACCGTCACTTGCGCGCCCAGTCGCCGCCACACCGAGCCTAATTCGAGGCCAATGACGCCGGCACCGATGACCACCAGATGCTTGGGCACTTCGCTGAGCGACAGCGCGCCGGTTGAATCCAGAATGCGTTGGTTGTCGATCTCGACGCCGGGCAGGGGAGTGGGCTCGGAGCCGGTGGCGATGATGATGTCCTTGGCGCTCAGCTCGACCTTGTTGCCCTGATCGTCAGTCACGGTGACCTTACCCGGGCCATCGATGTGGCCCCAGCCCTTGATCCAGTCGACCTTGTTCTTGCGAAAGAGAAACTCGATGCCTTTGGTCAGGCCGGTCACGCTTTCGTCTTTCTGTTTCATCATTTGCGCAAGGTTTAGCGTCGGTTTGACTTCGATGCCGAGGTTGGCGAATTCCGCACCCATGGCCGCGTCGTACAACTCCGAGGCGTGCAGCAGGGCTTTGGACGGCATGCAACCAACATTCAGGCAGGTGCCGCCGAGGGTCGCCCGACCTTCGACGCAAGCAGCTTTGAGGCCCAACTGCCCGGCGCGGATCGCCGCGTTATAACCACCGGGGCCGCCGCCCAGAATCACTACGTCATAGTTGCTCATGCGCTTGCTCCTGATGAATGGATGCGGATCGCTAAAAGTAGTCGTCGATAAAAATTACGAACGTAATATGTGCGTTTACCGGCATTTCGGTCAAGGCTTCAGGCAAGCGACAGGTTGGCCGTCTTTGAATACGGGTAATTGTGTACGAATATTTCACGCTTTTCGTTATATCGTAACGATATGAACCGCGAGCCAATGATTTTGGGGTGATATGCAAGTTGATCTGGAGGTGGATGGCACGCAAGTGACCGGACTGCCGCGTTTTCAGCAGGCGGCCACGCAGGGCAGGCGACTGCGGCGTTGGGCGTTGGGCCTTGGCGGATTGGCCGGGGCGGGCTGGGTGTCGGCGTTTTTCGTCGGGCTGTTTGCGCCGCAATCATTGTGGCTGCCGCTGCTGGTCAATCAGAGCGCAGCGTTGCTGGTGTTGGTCGCAGGGCTGCAATCGGCGTGGTGGGTGACGCAATGGCGCGCGCGGGTGATCAATCCTGTT
The DNA here is from genome assembly GCF_000282515.1 of Pseudomonas sp. GM80. Classification (GTDB taxonomy): domain Bacteria; phylum Pseudomonadota; class Gammaproteobacteria; order Pseudomonadales; family Pseudomonadaceae; genus Aquipseudomonas. The sequence continues at coordinate 166,600 of NZ_AKJD01000042.1, read as the reverse complement.
GTGCTGACGCCGACTGCCGATGATCAAGCGATTGCGCCAGAAGGTTGGTACGAACGCCTGCTGGATCGACTCAGTCAGCGCGGTTTGCATGTGCTTGGCCAGATCGGTGCAGCGACGCTGTGGTTGGGCGGTTGGGCGTTGCTGGTGGCGCTGAGCATCGAACAGGTGTGGAACTTGGCGTTGCCCGCCGCTGCTGTTGGGTTGTCCGCCTCCGTCGGTGCGGCGTTGGCGTTGCTGCTGGCGTTTGGTTTGCTGGTGCTGGAGCGACAACTCGCTCAGGAACATCCAGCGCAATGGCCGGAAGCAGGAGCACTGGCCCAATTGGCGCGCGTGGCGATCATCAGTCTGGTGCTCGGCGCGCTGTGTTTATTGTTCGCTGGCGAGAACACGGTTTGGCCGGTTCGCGTGGCAGTACTCATCGGCATCTTGCCGGGATTGGTCGCGATCGAGCTGCTATTGCGCGCGGTTCTCTCGGTCTTCAGCCCACGCCGCGAACAGCTCGAACCGACGCTACTGGCGCGCAGTTTTGTCGCTGACATGCTGCGTTGGCCGCCGCAGCCGTTGCTCGCGTTGCAGCATGAATTGCACAACCGCTTTGGCATCGATTTGCGTCAAATCTGGGCATTCAGTTACATGCGCCGAGCGTTTCTGCCGGTGCTGGCACTGGTCGCAGCGGTGGGTTGGTTGCTTACTGGCATTCATGAAATCCCGCTGCAGGGTCGCGGCATTTATGAACGCTTCGGCAAACCGGTGCAGGTGTTCGGCCCCGGATTGCACACCGGTTTGCCGTGGCCGCTGGGCCGCGTGTTGATCGTCGAAAACGGCGTGGTGCATGAGTTGGCAACCAGCGTCGGCGAAAACCCGGCGCCACTGCAAGCCGATCCCGCTGAAGGCCCGGCACCGATGACGGCCAACCGTTTGTGGGACGCCAGTCACGTCAACGACAAGTCGCAAGTGATCGCCAGCAGCCGTGGCGATCAGCAGAGCTTTCAGATCGTCAACATGGACGTGCGCTTCGTCTATCGCATCGGCCTGACTGATCAGGCAGCGCTGGCCGCGACTTACAACAGCGCAGATGTGCCAACGCTGATTCGCAGCACCGCCAGCCGGATTCTGGTGCACGACTTTGCCTCGCGCACGCTCGACGGTTTGCTCGGCGAAGACCGGGTAGGGCTGGGCGAAGAGATCGGTCGCGCGGTGCAAAGTGATCTGCAACATCTCAACAGCGGCGTGGAAATTCTCGCCACGGTGGTTGAAGCCATTCACCCGCCGGCCGGTGCCGCCAATGCTTATCACGCGGTGCAAGCGGCGCAGATCGGCGCCCAGGCGTTGATCTCCCGCGAGCGTGGCGCAGCGGCCGAAGCAAGTAATCAGGCGCAATTGCAGGCCAGCCTCGCTCGCGATCAGGCCAGCGCCAACGCCCGCGAAACCAGTGCCACGGCGCAGGCGGCGGATCTGAAATTCAGCGCCGAACAAAAAGCCTACGCCAGCGCCGGCCAGGCCTTTGTGCTGGAGCAATATCTCGCGCAGCTCAGCCAAGGCCTGAGCAAAGCCCAATTGCTGGTACTCGATCATCGTCTCGGCGGCAGCAGCAATGCGCCGACCATCGACCTGCGTACCTTCACGCCGCCGGCTGACCCGACGCCCGCGCGTACCAACGCTCAACCAGGAGTCGCCCATTGAGCCATTCGCACACGCACGAACCGCATGATCACAGCAGCCACGATCACGGCCACGATGGACATCACCATCATCATGGGCACCATCACCACGGTGCGCCGGAAGAGGCGGGGCCTTTCCCGTGGCGGCGCATGGGCTGGGCAGTCTTGCTGGTGGCGTTCGCCATTGCCGCAGCGAGCCTGGTGCAAGTCCGCTCCGGTGAAGCCACGGTCATCACGCGATTCGGTAATCCGTCGCGGGTATTGCTTGATCCGGGTTTGAGTTGGCGTTGGCCGGCACCGTTCGAGGCGGCGATCCCGGTGGATCTGCGTCTGCGCACTACTTCCAGCGGCTTGCAGGATGTCGGCACCCGGGATGGTTTGCGCATCATTGTGCAAGCCTACGTAGCGTGGCAGGTGCAGGGCGACCCGGACAATGTGCAGCGCTTCATGCGCGCAGTGCAGAACCAGCCGGACGAAGCGGCGCGGCAGATTCGTACCTTCGTTGGGTCGGCGCTGGAAACCACCGCGAGCAGTTTCGACCTGGCGAATCTGGTCAACACCGATGCCAGCCAAGTGCATATCGCTGAATTCGAAGCGCAGTTACGGCAGCAGATTGATCAGCAATTGCTCGCTACTTATGGGGTGCGTGTCGTGCAAGTCGGCATCGAGCGTTTGACCTTGCCGTCGGTGACGCTGACTGCCACGGTCGATCGCATGCGCGCCGAGCGTGAAACCATTGCCACCGAACGTACGGCGATCGGCAAACGCGAAGCGGCGCAAATCCGTTCCGCTGCCGAACGCGATGCGCGAATTGTGCAAGCTGACGCCACCGTGAAAGCCGCAGAAATCGAAGCGCAATCTCGCGTTGAAGCCGCGCAGATTTACGGTCGTGCCTACGCCAGTTCGCCGCAGCTGTACAACTTGCTGCGTTCGCTGGATACCCTCGGCAGCATTGTCACGCCGGATACCAAACTGATTCTGCGCACCGACGCCGCGCCATTCCGCGTGCTGGTCGATGGCCCGCCGACACTCGACAGCAAATTCGGATCGCAGCCATGAGTGAAGAAGTTCCACGTGGAACACATTCGCTGAACAGTCCGTGGATTCAGGCCGGGCGTTTGGCATTTTTCGCCCTGTACGCGGTAACCGTGTTGGCCGCATTGGCGTGGGCATTTTCCAATGTGCGGCAGATCGATCCGCAGAATCGCGCGGTGGTTTTGCATTTTGGCGCACTGGATCGCGTACAGAACGCAGGTCTGTTGTTGGCCTGGCCTCAGCCGTTCGAACAGGTGGTTTTGCTGCCTGCAGCGGATCGGGTCATCGAACGCCGAGTGGAAAACCTGTTGCGCAGCGATGAGGCGCTGAAGGCTGATCGTGTCGCTTCGTTCGCCACACCGCTGAGCGATGCGCTGGCTGGGTCTGGTTATTTATTGACCGGTGATGCTGGCGTGGTGCAACTGGATGTGCGGGTGTTTTACAAAGTTACCGACCCCTACGACTTCGTCTTGCAGGCTGATCATGTGCTGCCGGCGCTGGATCGATTGGTCACCCGCAGCGCCGTGGCGCTGACTGCCGCGAGGGATCTCGACACCATTCTGGTCGCTCGCCCGGAATTGATCGGCGCCGACAATCAAGCGGCCGAACGCCGTGAGCGGCTGCGCGGTGATCTGGTGCAAGGCATCAACAAACGCCTCGCCGAGTTGAAGGCGAGCGGGCAGGGCATCGGCATCGAAGTGGCGCGGGTCGATGTGCAATCGAGTCTGCCTGACCCTGCCGTAAGTGCGTTCAACGCCGTGCTGACCGCCAGTCAGCAAGCCGATAAAGCCGTGGCCAACGCGCGCACCGACGCCGAGAAACTCACCCAGACCGCCAACGAACAAGCCGACCGCACGCTACAAGTGGCTCACGCACAGGCGGGTGAACGCCTGGCCAAAGCCTCGGCCGACACCGCCACGGTGTCGAGTCTGGCCAGCAGCACCGACCCGCAAATGCTCTTGCGCCTGTACCGTGAACGCATGCCGAAGATTCTCGGCCAGGCCGGATCGGTGACCACGGTCGATCCGAAAGACGATTCCCGCCTGATCATTCAGGGAGCCAGTAAATGACTGCGACGACCGCCGCACCGAGCCTGTTGTCCTCGGCCGAACAACGCCGCGCCGCCCGGCAACTGACCCTCGCCATGCTCGCGTTGGGACTGCTTGGACTGGGTTTGATCTGGCGTTGGCTGGTGCCGGAGCAAACCGGTGTCAGCCAATTGCTGCTGGGTTTTGCTTCTTTATTAGTCGCCGTGCCGGTAATGCGCTCGGCGTGGTACAGCCTGCGATATCCGAGTCTGCACGGCATCACCGATCAACTGATTGCCTTGGCCATGCTCGGCGCGTGGGCGACGGGCGATCTGCTCACGGCGGCGTTGCTGCCGATCATCATGATCTTCGGCCATGTGCTGGAGGAGCGTAGCGTCATCGGTTCGCAGGAAGCGATTCATGCGCTCGGCCAACTGACCCGCAGCCACGCACGCAAGGTTCAGGCTGATGGTTCGATCATCGAAGTGGACAACGGCACACTGAAGTCCGGCGATTGCGTCGAGGTGCGTGCGGGTGACCGAGTACCGGCGGACGGCCGGGTGTTGTCGGGTCAGGCCAGCCTCGACACCGCTTCGATTACCGGTGAGTCAGTGCCAGTGGAGGCGGGCGTCGGCATGACGGTGTTCGGCGGTGCGATCAACCTTGATGGACTGCTGCGTATTGAAGTTACCCGCACCGGCGATGAGTCGACCCTGGGCAAAGTCATCGCACTGATGCAAAACGCCGAGCGCTCGAAACCCCCGATCACCCGGTTGCTCGAACGTTACGCCGGCAGCTACATGGTGCTGGTGTTGCTGCTGGCGGCGGTGACCTGGTTCGTTACCAACGATGCGCAGGCGATGCTCGCGGTGTTGGTGGCGGCATGTCCGTGTGCGTTGGTGTTGTCTGCACCGGCGACGGCGATTGCCGGTGTAGCCGTGGCGGCGCGGCACGGGATTCTGATCCGCAGTTCGGCGTTCCTTGAAGAACTGGCCGACCTGACCTCGCTGGTCGTCGACAAGACCGGTACGCTGACTTATGGCACGTTGCGCTTGCAGTCGATCGACAGTTCCCACACAGACACCTCCGCGATTACCGCACTGGCTGCCAGTCTCGGTGCGGCGAGCAGTCACCCGGTCAGTCGCGCATTGGCCGGGTTGGTCAGCCCGGAACACTCTGTGCCTTTATCCGACATTCACGAGCGCCAGGGCCTCGGTGTCGTTGCCATGACCGGGCAGGGCGAAGCGGCGCTCGGGCGACCGGAGCTGTTCGCGCAACTGGGCGTCACCACCACGACGGTGCCCGAACACGACGGGCCGATTGCCGGGCTGGCCCTGAACGGTGAATTCCTCGCTTGGCTGCTGCTGGCCGATAGCGTCAAACCGGAAGCCCGCTTTGCCCTTGCTGAGTTGCGTGAACTGGGGCTCGGTCGACAACTGTTGCTGACGGGCGATCGGCACAGCGTGGCTCAGTCGCTGGCGCGGGACGTCGGTTTGCACGAGGTCGAAGCGCAAGCCTTGCCGGAAGACAAACTCAATCGGGTGCTCAAGGAAATCGACGACGGCTTCCGGCCGATGGTGGTCGGTGACGGCATCAATGACTCGCTGGCGTTGAAGGCTGGCGTAGTCGGCGTGGCAATGGGCGCGGGCGGGGCGGACATCGCACTGGCCTCGGCGGACATTGTGCTGATCGGCAGCGACCTGCGCCGCCTCGGCACCTGCGTACGCCTCAGCCGCCAATGCCGGAGGACGCTGCAGGTCAACGTCATCATCGGTCTGGGCTGGACGCTGGTGATCGTCGTGTTTGCGGCATTTGGCTGGCTCGGTGCTGCCGGGGCGATGATCGCCGCGTTGTTGCATAACCTCAGTACGTTGCTGGTACTCGGCAACGCGGGGCGATTGTTGCGTTTTCAGGAACCGCTGCTCAAGCTCAAGGAGGAAATCGTTTGAACTCTTCGACCCCCACGCTGCATTGGCTGAACTGTGCGCCGCGTTAGCAGTCATTTAGGGTGAGGGCGCGCCGCTGCAAGCTGTTAGCGGGTTGAAACAGTCGGTTCTGGAAGGCCTGCTGGAGCGTCTGCAACGATAGTTTTGGCTAATTAAATCGATAGCCTGCTATTTTTTCAGGATGGTCTACCCTCAGATCTGACGGTCTGAAACAAGGGGGATTTTCCATGCTCGCGCAACTTCCACCGGCCTTACAGAATCTGCAGCTACCGCTTCGCCTGCGACTCTGGGACGGCCATGAGTTCAATCTGGGGCCGGCGCCCAGCGTCACCATCGTGGTCAAGGACCCGCAGATGGTCACCCAGTTCACCCACCCAAGCCTTGATGCACTCGGAGCGGCATTCGTCGAGGGCAAGCTGGAACTGGAGGGCTCGATCAGCGAAGTCATCCGGGTCTGCGACGAATTGAGTAATGCGTTGCTCGGCGACGATGACGACAGTCATCCTGTGCGCACCTTGCACGACAAGGAAACCGACGCCAAAGCCATCTCCTACCATTACGACCTGTCCAACGCGTTTTACCAGCTCTGGCTGGACAGCGACATGGCGTATTCCTGCGCGTATTTCGAAACGGGCAGCGAAACTCTCGAGCAGGCGCAGCAAGCCAAATTCCGCCATTTATGCCGCAAGCTGCGTTTGCAGCCGGGCGAATACCTGCTGGATGTCGGTTGCGGTTGGGGTGGTCTGGCACGTTTTGCCGCACGCGAATTCGGCGCGAAAGTCTTCGGCATCACGCTGAGCAAAGAACAACTGGAACTGGCGCGCGAGCGAGTCAAAATCGAAGGCCTGGAAGACCAGATCGAACTGCAACTGCTCGACTATCGCGATCTGCCCCAGGACGGGCGTTTCGACAAAGTGGTCAGCGTCGGCATGTTCGAGCACGTCGGCCACGCCAATCTGGCCGAGTACTGCAAAACCCTGTTCGGCGCGGTGAAGGAGGGCGGTCTGGTGATGAACCACGGCATCACCGCCAAGCACACCGATGGCCGTCCGGTGGGTCGCGGTGCCGGGGATTTCATCGAGAAGTACGTGTTCCCCAACGGTGAGTTGCCACACCTGGCGATGATCTCGGCCGAGATCAGCGAAGCAGGATTGGAGATTGTCGACGTCGAAAGCCTGCGCCTGCACTACGCGCGCACGCTGGATCACTGGAGCGAACGGCTGGAGGACAACCTCGAAGCTGCTGGCAAACTGGTGCCGGATCAGGCCCTGCGCATCTGGCGTTTGTATCTGGCTGGCTGCGCCTACGCGTTTGCGCGCGGCTGGATCAATCTGCACCAGATCCTCGCGGTGAAGGCGCACGCGGATGGCAGCCATGAACTGCCATGGACGCGGGACGACATCTATAACCCATAAGCGGCTTCCCTCTCCGTGCGGGAGAGGGGATTCAGAGAATCGGTGAAATCAGCCGGGCGATCCGCATGCCAAGTTGTTGCAGGCGGTGGATCTCCCGGCTTTCTTCTTTGGCGATTTCGTAGGACTGCTCGAAATCCTGATTGAGCATCTGTTCCACGCTGGCAGCGAAGTCGCTGTCGACCGTCAGCAGCATAACTTCGAAGTTCAGGCGGAACGAGCGGTTGTCCAGATTGGCGCTGCCAATGGCGCTGATTTCGCTGTCGATCAACACCACTTTCTGATGCAGGAACCCGGGCTCATAGCGGAACACGCGCACGCCTGCGCGCACCGCTTCAAAGGCATAAAGGCTGGAGGCGGCATAGACGATGCGGTGATCGGGGCGCGATGGCAGCAACAAACGCACATCGACGCCGCGCAGTACCGCCAGTCTCAGCGCGGCGAACACCGCTTCATCGGGGATGAAATACGGGCTGGTGATCCACACCCGTTCGGTCGCCGCATGGATCGCCTCGACGAAGAACAGCGAGCAGGTTTCGTAGGCGTCTGCCGGGCCGCTGGCAAGCAGTTGGCAGAGCACGCCATCGTCAGGGTATTCATCAGGCAGGATCAGCGGCGGCAGGGTGCGTGCGGCCCAGAACCAGTCTTCGGCAAAGGATTCCTGCATGCACGCCACCACCGGGCCACGGACTTTGACGTGGGTATCGCGCCACGGTGCCAGCGGTGGCTTCTCGCCCAAGTATTCGTCGCCGACGTTATGCCCGCCGACAAATCCCACCACGCCATCGACCACGACGATTTTGCGGTGATTACGGAAGTTGACCTGGAAGCGGTTGAGCCAACCGCTGCGGGTGGCGAAGGCTTTCACCTCGACGCCGCCGTCGCGCAGTGTCTGTACATAACTGTGGGGCAGGGCGTGGCTGCCGATGCCGTCGTAGAGCAAGTGAATCGAGACGCCTGCGGCGGCTTTCTTCAGCAGTAAATCGCGCAGGCGTTGGCCAAGTCGATCGTCGTGGATGATGAAAAACTGGATCAGCACGGCTTCTTTCGCCTGATCGATCGCCTGAAAAATCGCATCGAACGTGGCGGTGCCGTTCACCAACAACTGCACTTCGTTGTTGGCCAGGCACGGCATACGCCCCAGTTTGGGCATTGCGCGTAACGAGGCGTAGGCACTGGAGGCGCGCGCGGTGAGGGCTTCTTCCACCCATGGGCGCCAGTTCAGTTCGGAGATCGCCTGACGCATTTGTTCGTTGGCCTGGCGCCGCGCCTTGATGTAGCCATCAAAGGTGCTGCGACCGAACACCAGGTACGGAATTAGCGTGAGGTAGGGAATGAAGATCAGCGACAATGCCCAGGCGATCGAGCCTTGAGCCGTGCGCACGGTGAGCACCGCATGAACGGCGGCGATCAAGCCGAGGGTGTGTATCAGGGCGATCAGATAACCGAAAATGTGCGGTCCAAAATAATCCATGGGGCAGCCTTGCTCCGGAAGATTCAATGCTTAACAGACCATGTTCTGTCGTGAATGTCGCTATTTAATTGGCGCATGAACCGAAGCAACCGGCCGACGTCTAACGGCCACTACTGATCAGGAGTTTTTCGATGAACGTTCGTCTGCTGGGTTTGGCGCTGGGCCTGGGTTTGGCATTGCCGCTGGTTGCGCAGGCGCAGATGCTGCAGCCGGGGCTGTGGGAAATGACATCGAGCAACGTCAAGGTCGATGACCAGCCGATGGATGTGCAATCGATCCTCGGTCAACTGCAAGGGCAGATGACCCCGCAACAGCGCGCGGCGCTGGAGAAAAACGGCATCAATATCGGCGGCAAAGGTATCCGTGCCTGCCTGACGCCAGAGCAAGTGGCGACCAACGATATTCCATTGGCCGACCCGCAATCGGGCTGCAAGCAACAGATTACTGATCGCACCGGCAACCAATGGAAATTCCGCTTCAGCTGCCCGAAAGCGCAGGGTACCGGCGTGGCAACGTTCCTCAGTGATCGCGAGTTCACCACGGTGGCCAACGGCACGTTCAATGCGATCGGGATCAACCAGAAGGGCAGCCTTGAGACGCGCGCAGTCTGGCTCGGCCAGGATTGCGGCGCTGTAAAACCAAGAGCTTAATGCGATCCCTGTAGAAGCTGCGGCACGCTGCGATCTTTTGATCTTGATTGTCAAAAACAAGATCAAAAGATCGTAGCCTCGTTGCACTCGTCAGCTCCTACAGGGTTTTTGAATCAGCGCATAAATCGTAGCGCCAACCCGCGACATCCCTCGTTCACCCGACCCTCCCGGCAGGCAATCTGCCCTGAGACAATTGTTGTGCTCACCCGATGCCGAAAGCTGCGCCCGGCGAACGGCGTCCAGCCGCACTGCGACAGAATCGGTTGCCGATCCACCTCCAGCGTCTGCGCTTCAACCAAGACCAGATCCGCCCAATATCCCTCCCGCAAATAGCCACGATCCGGAATCGCAAACAGGTCCGCGACGCGATGGCTGGTCTTCGCCACCAAGGTCGTGATCGGCAAAACTCCATCCGCCACCAGTTCCATTAACGCGGGCAATGCGTGTTGCACCAGCGGCAATCCGGCCGGCGCCTGCGCGTAAGGCCGCTGCTTTTCTTCCCAGGTGTGCGGCGCATGATCGCTGCCAATAACGTCCAGTCGATTGCTGTTCAAAGCCTCAAGCAAGGCATCGCGATCGTTCTGAGTCTTGATCGCCGGGTTGCATTTGATCAGGTTACCGAGGCTTGGGTAGTCGCGATCATCGAACAACAAATGATGCAGACAGACTTCAGCTGTGATGCGTTTCTGCGCCAGTGGTTTGTCCTCGAACAACGCCAGTTCGCGCGCCGTGGTCAGGTGCAGAACGTGCAGCCTTGTACCGTGACGTTTGGCCAACTCAACCGCCAGTGAAGAGGATCGATAACACGCCTCGGCGTTGCGGATGAGCGGGTGAGCAGCGGGCGGGATTCGTTCGCCGTACACCTCACGCAGGTTGGCTGCGTTGGCATCAATGCTCGGCGTGTGTTCACAGTGCGCCAAGAGAATGGTCGGCACCTCGGCAAACAGTCGCTCAAGGATTTGCGGATCATCCACCAGCATGTTGCCGGTCGACGCGCCCATGAACACTTTTACCCCGGCCACTTCACAAGGATTGAGCGCGGCCACTGTATCGAGGTTGTCCCGACTCACGCCAAAGTGAAAGCCGTAATTGGCCACCGAATTGATCGCCGCCCGACGCTTTTTATCCGCCAGGGCTTCGAGGGTGAGGGTGGCCGGGTTGGTGTTGGGCATGTCCATGAAACTGGTGATGCCACCGGCCACGGCCGCACGCGACTCGGTGTGAATGCTGCCCTTGGCCGGCGCGCCCGGTTCACGGAAATGCACCTGGTCATCGATCATCCCCGGCAGTAACCATTGGCCGTTGGCGTCGATTTCTATCATGGCGTTTTCACCTTGGATGTTGCGCGCGATCTTGACGATGCGCCCGTTGCTGACCAACAGATCACCATCGAACTCGCGTCCCTCGTTAACCATTCTGGCGTTGCGAATCAGCACGCTGCTCATGGTTTCAGAACTCGTTCTGCAAGGCTTTGTAGCCGCGCACCAGATCGACGTTGGTGCGCGCCACGTCTTCGGAAAATTCCGAGGCGCTGACGCTCACCGGCGGGAACAACGAAAGGTCGGTATTCGGACCGATGCGAGTAGTGGAGGGCACGTAAAACGCATCGGGCAAATCACGACCATCGACCACCGAGTTGTGCCGCACCACGCAACCGTTGCCGACCATGCAGTTGAACAACACGCTGTTGAAACCGATGAACACGCGGTCGCCGACCACGCACGGGCCATGCACGATCGAGCGGTGAGCGATGGAACTGAACTCGCCGATGGTCACCGCCGCGCCGGATTTCGAGTGGATCACTACGCCGTCCTGAATGTTCGAATTGGCGCCGATGGTGATCGGCTCCATCTCGCCCGAGGCGTCCACTTCGTCGGCGCGGATCACCGCGTAGGGGCCGACGAAGACGTTCTCACCGATCACCACTTTGCCGCAGATGATTGCGGTTTTATCGACGTAAGCCGACTCGGCAATTTGTGGCAAATCACCTGAAGGATTCTTGCGGATCATGGTCGGCTCAGCGCGTCGTAAAGGGTGTTGAGGTTGTATTCGAACAGACCGGTGAAGGTGCTGGCCGGGCCGCTGGCGGCGAGTGCGTCGGAGTACAGCGTACCGCCGATGTGCGCGCCGCTTTCGTCAGCGATCTGCTTGAGCAGGCGTGCATCCTTGATGTTTTCCATGAACACCGCTTTGACCTTGGCCTGACGGATCTGGGTGATCAGCGCGGCGACTTCGGCGGCCGAGGGTTCACGCTCCGTCGACAAACCCTGCGGCGCCATAAAGTCGATGCCGTAGGCCTGACCGAGATAACCGAAAGCATCGTGGCTGGTGACGATCTTGCGATTGCCTGGTGGCAGTGAACCGAGTTTGCTTTTGGCTTCGGCGAGCAGGGCGTAGATCTGCTTCAGATAGGCTTTGCTGTTGCGTTCGTAGTCGGCTTTGTTCGCCGGGTCGGCAGCGGTCAGCGCCTTGGTGATGTTGGCGATGTACAACTCGGCGTTCGCCAGATTGTGCCAAGCGTGCGGGTCGGGAACGGTTTCGCCGTCCTCATCCAGCGAGCGCGGAATTACGCCATGACTGGCACTGATGAGCGTGGCTTTGGTTTCGGTGCTGGTGACCAGTCGATCCAGCCACGGCTCGAAACCGAGCCCGTTCTTGATGATCAGTTTGGCGCCGAGCAACGCTTTGGCATCGTCCGGTGTCGGCTCGTAGGTGTGCGCGTCGGCGTCCGGGCCGACCATGTTGGTGATCTGGATATGCTCACCGCCGACCTGATGGACCATGTCGGCGAGGATGCTGAAGCTGGTGACCACCGGTAATTTTTCCGCCGCCGACAATGACATCGACAGCATCAGGCTGAACAACACGAGTAGAACGCGCATCGGGAAACACCTCATTGGGATGTGAGCAAAGGCGGGCGGCGCAACAAACCGTGAACCGGCCCGAACACCACCGACAGCAGATAACCGACGCCTGCGACCAGCACGATGGCCGGGCCGCTCGGCAGCGAGTAGTAAAACGACAGGAGCAAACCGAACCACACCGAGAGGCTTCCGATGACGGCGGAGACGGCTATCAGGATCGGTAAGCGGCGGCTCCAGAATCGCGAAGCAGCGGCGGGGAGCATCATCAGTCCGACCACCATCAGCGCGCCAATGGCCTGGAAACCGATCACCAGATTGAGCACCACCAGCGTCAGGAACACGCCGTGGGCGAGTGGGCCGAGGCGGCTGACGGTTCTCAGGAACAGTGGGTCGAGTGTGTCGAGCAGTAGCGGTTTGTAGATCAGCGCCATGGCGATCAGGCTGAATCCCGAGACCCACAACATGCCGGTGAGGGTCGGGCCGTCGACGGCCAATGCCGAGCCGAACAGCAGGTGAAGCAGGTCGAGGCGTTTGCCGGCGATGCCGAGAATCAGCACGCCGCTGGCGAGAGAGATCGGATAGATCGCGGCGAGGCTGGCGTCTTCGCGCAGACCGGTGCGGCGCGTGATCCATGCGGCGAGTCCGGCCATGCTCAGACCGGCGCCCAGACCTCCGAGTGTGAGCGCGGGCAGGCTCAGGCCGGCGAACCAGAATCCCAGTGCGGCGCCGGGGAGGATGCCGTGGGCGACGGCGTCACCGATCAGACTCATGCGTCGCAGGATCAAAAACACACCGAGTGGCGCCGTACTGCACGCCAATACCAGGCCGCCGATCAGGGCGCGGCGCATGAACACGAACTCGTTGAATGGTTGCCATAAGTGGGCGACGGCGTGCATCAGGCCACCTGCGTGTTAGGGGTTTGCTGGATCAGTTCGACGCTGGCGCCGAATACGCATTCGCGGTTTTTGATCAGCAAGGTGTGCGGAATGTGTTGGCGCACGGCGGCGAGGTCATGGCAGACCACGACGATGGTTCGACCTTGGTTATGCCAGGCGTGGATGTGTTGCCAGAGCAATTGTTGGCCGAGTTCATCGAGGGCGGCGTGAGGTTCGTCGAGGAGCAGAACCGGGGCGTCGGTCAGGCTCAATCGGGCGAGCAGGGCGCGCTGTAATTCGCCGCCGGAGAGGGCCATTAGTGGGCGGTGTTCGAGTCCGCTCAGGTGCCAGTTTTCCAGTGCGTCTTTCAGGCGTTGTGCGCGCAGTCGGGTTGATAGTCGGCGTCCCCAGAAACCGGCGGCGATCAGTTCCTCGAGGCTGATGGGGAATTGGCGGTCGAGGTGCTGTTGTTGGGGCAGGAAAGACAAGCCGCTTTGACGTGGAACACTCAGGCTGACTTTGCCTGCCAAGGGTTTTTGCAGCCCGGCGATGACTTTCAAGAGGCTGCTTTTGCCGCAGCCGTTTGCGCCGATGATGGCCGTGAGGCTGCCGCTTTCCAGTTCTAGATTCAGGAGCGTGGTCAGCGGTTGACCGGGAGCGCCCCAGCTCAGGGATTGGCAGCGGATCATGCTTGTTCACGCTGCCAGTGGCTTTCGGCGACGGCGTCGTGGGCGTGAAGGCTCTCTGCGTGGATCACTCGGAGGTGGAACTGGTTAACGCCCGGTGTCCGGCGAAGGGCGAGATTCAATCGGCGGGCGGCGTCTTCGCAGAACATCAGGTTCTGCCCGTTGGCGAGGGCGAAGGCTTGCTCGTCGGCGCGTTTTACGGCGGTTTGTACGGCGGTGCCTAGGGCGGCTTCGGCGTCGTTGATGATCACGCTCAGCGGTAATTCATCGATGAACTCGTCGAGGTGTAGATGCAGTTGTGCGGTGCTGCGTTGGCTGTGAGGCGTGGCGACGATGCCTTGGGTTGAGCCGAGCCAGGCTAGAACGCCTGCGTGCTGAAGGGCTTTATTGGCGAAGTCGTCGACGAATTGTTGCTGGATTAACTGTCGAGCCAAGGCTGCTGAACACGGGCAAGTCGAAGAGTAGGGCACTTCAATTTTGAGTTCCACGTGGAACATCTTGTTTTTCAGACTGGCTGAAATGGTCGCTGGATAGGATTTCCAACCGGCCAAGGGACTGATCAACGCAGGTCTTTTCAACAGTAGATCGGTGTGGATATTCAGGTAGGCACTGTTGGATAAACCTTCGTGGCTAGCCAGAAAACGTTTGAGTACCAGGTGCAGCAGAGCGGGGGAAAGGCTCTGTTGTTCGAGCGATTCCAAGGCCAGATAAAGCCGCGACATATGAATGCCCCGCGCTTCGCCATCATCCAGGCTTACCCCAGCATCAGCCTTCGCACTTAAGCGTTGGCCTTCCAATAAAACAGGTAACGCGATGCCGTGCATGCCCACCCATTCGAGGGGCAAAGCTTGGCGAGCGGACTGCGCGGCGATATCCGGAAGTGTCAGCGAATTCATGTTCGGAGCCATCGTGATGAATGAATTGGATGTTACATTATAACAATGCAATCCACGATGCCTTTTTCATGAACAGGTTTTCATATGCACAGACGCCATTTGCTCAATTTGATTCTGGCGAGCGCTGCCTTCGCCCTTCCGTTCAGTGTTTCGGCCGCGAAAATTCGCAACGCGCGGCTTTGGCGATCTGATGAAAAGCTGCGATTGGTTTTCGATTTAAGTGGGCCAGTGCGTTACAAAACTTTCACCCTCAGTACTCCTGAGCGGCTGATCATTGATGTGTCTGGTGCCAATCTGAGCGGTGATTTCAGTCAGTTGGCACTAAATGGCACGGTGATCCGCTCGATTCGATCCGGACCTTTTGGTCAGGGCGATACGCGGATTGTTCTTGATTTGAGTCATCCAGTGCTGCTGAACAGCTTCCTTTTGGCGCCTCAAGACGGCCAAAGTCATCGCCTGGTTCTGGATTTATTCAGTTTGAAAACCACGCCAGTAACAGCAATGGTTCCACGTGAAACACCCAAGATCGGTGCTCACCCCAAGCGCGACATCATCGTAGTCGTCGATCCAGGGCATGGAGGAAAGGATCCCGGCGCGGTCGGTGCCAAGGGTGAGCGGGAAAAAGATGTGGTGCTTTCCATTGCTCAGCTACTCGCCAAGCGTCTGAAAAAAGAGAAAGGCTTCGACGTGAAACTGGTGCGCAATGACGACTTTTTCGTGCCTTTGCGTAAGCGCGTGGAGATCGCCCGTCAGCACAAGGCCGACATATTCATCTCGGTGCATGCCGATGCGGCGCCACGGCTGACAGCGTCTGGAGCCTCGGTATATTGCCTGTCTGAAGGTGGCGCGACATCGGCGACGGCGCGCTTTATGGCGCAGCGTGAGAACGGTGCGGATCTGCTCGGTGCTACCAGTCTGCTCAATCTTAAAGATAAGGATCCGATGCTCGCTGGGGTGATTCTCGACATGTCGATGAACGCGACTATCGCCGCCAGTCTGCAGCTTGGAAACACCGTGCTGGGCAGTCTGGCCGGCATCACCACCCTGCATCAGAAGCGCGTGGAACAGGCCGGATTTGCCGTTTTGAAGTCACCAGATGTGCCTTCAATCCTGGTAGAAACCGGCTTCATTTCCAATGTTCGCGACAGTCAGCGATTGGTCACGGCGCGGCATCAACAGGCCGTGGCGAATGGTTTGTTTGAGGGATTGCAGCGTTACTTTGAGAAAAACCCACCGATCGACAGCTATCTCGCCTGGCAGCAGGAGCGGTAAAAAGCGCAGGTCTAGCAACCGGCGATTCGACTGCAGGTAAATTTCGCGCGGCTGCCACCCGAGCTGGAGAAGCGATTGATGGTCGTCCAGCCGACTCGGCGGGTGTAGCCAACCCAGGCTTCACCGTCAGAGGCGACACCGGTGAAGAATGTAAGTTGGCCAAAGCGGCTGTTGGTTTGCGCCCAATACCGCTGCCCAATCTTTTCAAATCCACGCAGGTAGAGCGTATTGCCAACAGTGTTGACGCTGTACGCGTTGCCCTCGGCATCGATGCACGCCAGCAAGTTAGCGCTACGCGTGCAGCTGGCCAGCGTCGGCAACTGCGCCGATGCATTGCCAGCAATCAGCAATCCAAGGCTCAACAACGAGCATTTCAGCACAGTTTTCATTACCAATTCCGGGTGTGGGATGGGCTCAGCTTCCTGCTGTTTATCGCTCAGGACAAGAGCAGGGCTGGTTAATTCATGTTGTTATACTATAACATAAATAATAACTGAGCCTGAGCAGGCCGATTTCAAGCGTTTAGCTTCAACGAAACCCTCGTATGAAGCCTCAAAACGCCAAGCGCTAGTAAAAGCGTCAATCGGCTGCCTTCCTATGAGGATTATCCAATGTCATCCGAATTGCCCGTTACCGTACTTTCAGGATTCTTGGGCGCCGGAAAAAGTACACTTTTGAATTACGTACTACGTAATCGCAAAGGGTTGCGCGTCGCTGTAATCGTCAATGATATGAGCGAGATCAATATCGATGGCAGCGAAGTCCAGCGTGATGTCAGCTTAAACCGTGCAGAAGAAAAAATAGTCGAGATGAGTAACGGCTGTATCTGCTGTACGTTACGCGAAGACTTGCTCGAAGAAGTCAGCAAACTTGCCCGGGAAGATCGCTTCGATTATTTGCTGATCGAATCCACCGGAATCTCTGAGCCGCTACCGGTAGCTGAAACGTTCACCTTCCGCGATGAACACGGGCAAAGCCTCTCCGACATCGCCCGTCTCGACACCATGGTGACTGTAGTCGACGGTGTGAATTTCCTGCCGGACTACCAGGCGGCCGAAAGCCTCGCCTCCCGTGGCGAGATTCTCGGCGAGGAAGACGAGCGCTCCATCACCGACCTGTTGATCGAACAAATCGAGTTCGCCGACGTGCTGTTGATCAGCAAGATCGACCTGATCAGCCAGCCCGAGCGTGAAGAGTTGATCGCCATCCTCAAACGCCTCAACGCCCAAGCCGAAATCATTCCGATGGTCATGGGCGAAGTGCCGCTGGAGAAGATCCTCAATACCGGTCGTTTCGACTTCGACAGAGCCGCGCAAGCACCGGGCTGGCTGCAGGAATTACGCGGTGAGCACGTGCCGGAAACCGATGAATACGGCATCGCTTCCACAGCCTATCGCGCGCGCAGACCCTTTCACCCGCAACGCTTCTTCAGCTTCATCGATCGCCCATGGCTGAACGGCAAACTGCTGCGCTCCAAAGGTTTCTTCTGGCTGGCGAGCAAACCCACAGACGCCGGTAGTTGGTCGCAAGCCGGCGGTTTGATGCGCCACGGTTTCGCCGGGCGCTGGTGGCGATTCGTACCGAAAAACCAATGGCCACAGGATCAGGAAAGCACCGCCGCGATCATGGAAAACTGGATACCGAGCGTAGGAGATTGCCGTCAGGAACTGGTTTTCATCGGTCAGAACATCGATTTCCTACAGCTCTCCGACGAATTGGACGACTGCCTGCTCACCGATGAAGAGATGGCCCTCGGCATAGAAGGCTGGCGATTGTTGGCGGATCCGTTCGGCCCTTGGCATGAAGAGGCCGCCTGATGCTCGCCCTCAAACTCATGCAAAACCGTACGCGCCATCAGCACCAAGGGCCGACACCTGAAACGCTGACGAAAATCCTCCAGGACGACAGCAACCTCGCCGTGTGGCAGCGGCAACTACCGTTGCACATCAGTGATTTTGCGCAGTTACTGTTGTCGCTCAACGAACCGTTGGCGGAATCACTGTGCCTGGAGTTGCCGCAAGAGGATGCCGAGCCTGACCTGACCGGGTTGGCCTCAGGCTTCCGTGATCTGGAAGGCTACGAAGGCTTTGTCGCCGATCTGAAATGGCTGGTCAGCGGCTTCGCCTGCTTGCTGGGAGCCAAGCGCATCGGGTTGCGCCTGCGGGTACTCGATAAAGCCATGTGCCCGCGTTTCCACGTCGATCACGTGCCTGTTCGGTTGATCACCACTTATGCCGGCGTCGGTAGCCAATGGCTCAAGGAAGGTGCGATGGATCGTCAGCAACTGGGGCAGGCCAACGCCGAACCCCACGCGAACATTCAGCAACTGAGCAGCGGAGACGTCGCGCTATTGAAAGGCGAGAAATGGCACGGCAATGAAGGCTTCGGTCTCATCCATCGTTCGCCGCAACCGGCTGCTGGCGAGCGCCGATTAATACTGACGCTAGACTGGCTCGGTTAAGGCTTGAGCCACGACCCTTGGCTCTGGCCTTCGCAATACGGCTTTAAATACGCCGCATCGGTGGCGACGCCGTAATAGTGGATGTCCTGGCGATAAGGCATATTGGCGACTTGCGCATTGCTGCACACACCGAAGGCACCACTCGGGCACTGATCGACGTACTGCACCTCGACTTTCTGCCCGGCCAGCGATGGCTGGCAGAAGCCGTCGTTAAACAGTTTCTGCGGAATGTTTCGATTCTGCTGGCAGACTTTTACGTCGAGCCGCTCGCTTTGGCTGTGCACCACGCAGGCCTGCGCCCACGCTTCGCTCGACAGCAGCGCCAACAGCAACGACCATCCCATCCAACGCATCTTTGCATCTCCCAAGAAATCTCCCGGCCATGTTGCAGAACATTCCTACCCATGTCATTGCTGGCCCTTTGGGCGCCGGCAAAACCAGCCTGATTCGTCAGCTCATGACGCAGCGTCCAGCGGGCGAGCGCTGGGCGGTGTTGATCAACGAGTTCGGCCAGATCGGCCTCGACGCCGCACTGCTGACCAGCGACGCCGATGGTATCGCACTGGGCGAAGTGGCCGGGGGCTGCCTGTGCTGCGTCAATGGCGCGCCGTTTCAGATCGGCCTCGGGCGTTTGTTGCGCAAAGCGCGGCCCGATCGGCTGTTCATCGAACCGTCCGGGCTGGGGCATCCGGCGCAGTTACTCAAGCAACTGAATGAGGCGCCATGGCTGGGTGTGCTGGCGGTTCAGCCTTGTGTGTTGGTACTGGATGCTCAGGCGCTTCAGGAGGGGAAAGCATTGCCGGCAGCGCAACAGGAAGCGTTGGAAACCGCTGGCCTGTTGCTGTTGAACAAGGCTGAAAATCTTGACGACGCGGCCCGGGCAAAAATCGCCAGCCAGTTGCCGTCCGTTCCGCTGATCTGGGCGCAACAGGCGCACCTCGCCCTGAGCGAACTGCCGGGCCTGGCCGTAAAAGCGCTCAACGGTGTGGATAACCTGGTCATCCCCAAGGGATCAGGGCCAATGCCGGCCGTCTGGACTGATCCGACGCAGCCGATTTGCCTGAGTCAGGCGCAGGAGGGTGGCTGGAGCATTGGTTGGCGTTGGCATCCGCGGCAGATATTCGACAAGCAACGCATTGCTGACTGGCTGACCCGCCTCAATTGGCAGCGGGCGAAACTGGTTATCCACAGCGCGGAAGGCTGGGTGTCTGCGAATGCCTTGGATAATGCCGAGTTGAGTTGGCAGGCCAGCGAGTGGCGAAAGGATTCGCGGATTGAGCTGATCTTCGTCGATCCGCAAAACATCGATGAGTTGCAGCGGGGGTTATCGGGTTGTCGAGAGGATTAGATCAAAAGATCGTCCGATCGCGGCCCGAGCCTGCGGCAGCTCCTACAGGGAATCCCATGTAGGAGCTGCCGCAGGCTGCGATCTTTTGATCTTCAAGGCTTCCACTTGGTATGTTCCTGCCGCCACTGACTCAACTCGATAACTTCCGCACGCGGCCTCTGCACCTCAACCACCGATGGCGTATCGTCGAACGGTGCCGGGTAGGGCGCCAGTTCGATCTGCGCACTGTGCGCACCAAACTGGGTAATGGTGCCGTTATGCCGGGTTTCACCGGTCACGGTGAACTCGAAGTTGTACACCCGCGCCAGCCGTCGGCGACCGTTGGCGTCCTTGATGAAACCGATCTTCTTCAGGGCAACGTTGCCGTCGAGCAATTCGACGCGCACGTTCAGGCAATGCTGCTTGACCCGCTCCAGCGCCCGCTCGCGCAAGCCGTGGTTGTGCCATAGCCAGGCGCCGGCAGCGGCGAACAGCATCAGCACAAAGATGTTTTCGAGGGTCAGCATCAACATCAAACTCCAAAAGATAGCGTCAGCTTAACTGCGTCGCCGGTCTGTCGTACAGGCTGTGTTTCGTCGCATACTGCGCGGCTTGAATTTCAATCGTTTTACGGAATGACCCGAATGAAACGTACGCCTCATCTGCTCGCCATTCAGTCCCACGTCGTGTTCGGCCACGCCGGCAACAGCGCTGCGGTTTTTCCGATGCAGCGGGTCGGGGTGAATGTCTGGCCGCTCAACACGGTGCAGTTTTCCAACCACACCCAGTACGGCCAGTGGGCCGGCGAAGTGCTGGCGCCGCAGCAGATTCCTGAATTGGTCGAAGGCATCGCGGCGATTGGCGAGCTGGGCAACTGCGATGCAGTGCTGTCCGGTTATCTTGGCAGTGCGGCGCAGGGCCGGGCGATTCTCAGCGGCGTCGAGCGCATCAAAGCGGTCAATCCGAAAGCCCTCTATCTATGTGATCCAGTGATGGGCCATCCGGAGAAGGGTTGCAGCGTGCCGACCGAGGTCAGCGACTTCCTGCTGGAAGAGGCGGCGGCCGTGGCCGACATCATGTGCCCGAACCAGTTGGAGCTGGACAGCTTCTCCGGGCGCAAACCGCAGTCGCTGTTCGATTGTCTGGCGATGGCGCGCGCGTTGCTCGCGCGTGGGCCGAAAGCGGTGCTGGTCAAGCATCTGGATTATCCGGGCAAACCGGCCGATGGCTTCGAGATGTTGTTGGTGACGGCTGAAGGCAGCTGGCATCTGCGCCGTCCGCTGCTGGCGTTTCCGCGTCAGCCGGTGGGCGTGGGCGATCTGACGTCTGGCCTGTTTCTGGCGCGGGTGCTGCTGGGTGACAGCCTGGTGGCGGCGTTCGAATTCACCGCGGCTGCAGTGCATGAGGTGCTGCTGGAAACTCAGGCGTGTGCCAGTTATGAGCTGCAACTGATCCGGGCGCAGGATCGGATTGCGCATCCGCGGGTGAAGTTTGAGGCGACCGCGATCAGTCTGTAATCGTGTAATCGTTCAAAAAGATCGCAGCCTTCGGCAGCTCCTACAGGGTTTTGCATTCCCCTATAGGAGCTGCCGCAGGCTGCGATCTTTTGCTTTTGATCTCAGGCGTCGCCCTTGATCTCCTGATAGCGCTTTTCCAGTTCCTGGCGAATCTGCCGACGCTGCTGCGCCTGCATATAACGACGCTTGTCTTCACTGTTTTGCGGTTGCAGCGGCGGCACGGCGGCCGGTTTGCGCTGGTCATCCACCGCGACCATGGTGAAGAAACAGCTATTGGTGTGGCGCACCGAGCGTTCGCGGATGTTCTCGGTGACGACTTTGATGCCGACTTCCATCGACGTGTTGCCGGTGTAGTTGACCGACGCGAGGAAGGTCACCAGTTCGCCGACATGGATCGGCTCGCGGAAAATCACCTGATCCACCGACAGGGTCACCACGTAGCGGCCGGCATAACGGCTGGCGCAGGCGTAGGCCACTTCGTCGAGGTATTTGAGCAAGGTGCCGCCGTGGACATTGCCAGAGAAGTTGGCCATGTCGGGGGTCATCAGTACCGTCATCGACAGCTGGGCGTTTCCGGGTTCCATAACGTTCTCACGGATCAAGGCTGGTTTCTGGAAGCACCTCTGCGGGTGCCTGGTCACTTTTCAAAAGCACCGTTATCGGGACGCCGGACGACTGGCCGCCGTCACGCTGGGATCGATCTGTTTCCATATATTGCACCGCCTTCCAGCCGCAAGTCGCGGTGTTAACCTGCAAAAGCCTCTCCCAAGGGCAATTCCCACACGAAAAGCGGATTTTTACTTCGCTCGCTCAGACCTTTCTGACGTCTGACTGCGAGCCTCGTCATTCAAGGAGCCCACGCCATGCATGCCATCAGTTTTATTCAGGACCTGGCAGTGATCATGTTGGTCGCAGGTGTGGTGACCGTGTTGTTCCACCGCTTCAAGCAACCGGTGGTACTCGGCTACATCGTTGCCGGGTTCATCATCGGCCCGCACACGCCACCGTTCGGCCTGATTCACGACGAAGAAACCATCAAGACACTCGCCGAACTCGGGGTGATTTTCCTGATGTTCTGCCTCGGGCTGGAGTTCAGCCTGCGCAAGTTGTTCAAAGTCGGCGCGACGGCGTTTATCGCGGCGTTCCTCGAAATCGTCCTGATGATCTGGATCGGCTACGAAATTGGCCGCTGGTTCGACTGGAACACCATGGACTCGCTGTTCCTCGGCGCGATTCTGGCGATCTCCTCGACCACCATCATCGTCAAGGCACTCAATGATCTGAAGATGAAGAACGAGCGCTTTGCGCAGTTGATTTTCGGTGTGCTGATCGTCGAGGACATACTCGGCATCGGCATCATCGCGCTGCTGTCGAGCATCGCGGTCAGCGGCACGGTCAGTTCCGGTGAAGTGTTCTCCACGGTCGGCAAGCTGTCGTTGTTCATGATCGTCGCGCTGGTCATCGGCATTCTGTTGGTGCCGCGCCTGCTGGCTTACGTGGCCAAATTCGAAAGCAACGAAATGCTGCTGATCACTGTGCTGGGTCTGTGTTTCGGTTTCTGTCTGCTGGTGGTCAAGCTCGAATACAGCATGGTGCTCGGCGCCTTCCTGATCGGCGCGATCATGGCCGAGTCGCGGCAACTGCTGAAAATCGAACGGCTGATCGAGCCGGTTCGCGATTTGTTCAGCGCGATCTTCTTTGTCGCCATCGGGTTGATGCTCGACCCGTTGATCCTTCTCGAATACGCGTGGCCGATTGCGGTGATCACCGTCGCCGTGGTGCTCGGCAAGATGTTGTCCTGCGGCCTCGGAGCGTTTATCGCCGGCAACGACGGACGCACCTCACTGCGCGTGGGGATGGGGCTGTCACAGATTGGCGAATTTTCCTTCATCATCGCCGCGCTGGGCATGACCTTGCAGGTCACCAGCAACTTCCTCTATCCGGTCGCGGTGGCCGTTTCGGTGATCACCACGCTGCTGACGCCGTACCTGATTCGTGCGGCTGATCCGCTGTCGCTCAAATTGTCGGCAGCGGTGCCCAAGCCTCTCGGGCGCGTGCTCGGCATGTACGGCGAATGGCTGCGCAGCATTCAGCCGCAAGGCGAGGGCGCGATGCTGGCGTCGATTATTCGCAAGATTTTGCTGCAAGTCGGTGTCAACCTGGCGCTGGTGATCGCGATCTTCTTCGCCGGGGCGTATTTCGCCGAGCGCATTTCGCTGTGGCTGCAGGACTGGATCAGTGATCCGAGCTGGCAGAAAGCATTGATCTGGGGTGGGGCGTTGCTGGTGTCGTTGCCGTTCCTGATCGCCGCGTATCGCAAGCTCAAGGCGCTGTCGATGCTGCTGGCGGAGATGGGCGTGAAACCGGAGATGGCCGGGCGTCACACGCAGCGAGTGCGCCGGGTGATCTCAGAAGTGATCCCGATTCTCTCGCTGCTGGTGATTTTCCTGCTGTTGGCAGCCTTGTCGGCCAGTATTCTGCCGACCAACAAGTTGCTGGTGCTGATCGCCGTGGTCGCGGCCGCCGTGGCGGCGCTGCTCTGGCGCTGGTTCATCCGTGTGCACACGCGGATGCAGGTGGCGCTGCTGGAAACCCTCGACAACCACAAGGAGTCGTCGGGGCATTGACCCACCGGGGCGGCTGGCCGATCAGCTTTCCAGCCAGACGTCCCGCGCCCAGTGCCACACCGATTCCCAGGATTCTTCGGTGATCAGCTCTTCTTCGCCGGACCACAGCACCACGGTGCCGTCTTCTTCGACGCAGTAGTAGTTCTCGCCGTCCTGGCAGATCGGGATCAGGTCACGCGGTACGCCGATGTCCCACGCATTGGCCGCGACATCCGGCAAATAGGTGTGCGATTGCGGGTCGGTGACGGTCACCGGTTCCAGGCTGCCGTAGACCACATCGCTGACGGTCAGCAAAAATTCTTTGAAGACAAACGGGATGTTGATGAAGAGTTCTTCTTCGACTTCCACCAGTTGGTCTTCGTCAGGCAATTCCAAAGGAACCGGCACGGGTTCGTTGGCTTCACGCAGTTGTTCGATGATTTCTTCCACGTCCGGGATCCTCTTGCTTGAATGGCGCGGTTTATATGGGCCGGTTTATACAGTAGCTCGCTATAGATGCAACCGCGAAATAGAAAACCCCAGCCGAGGCTGGGGTTTTTATGACAGCAAGTGAAGCGCGCGAGGGGATCAGCCGTTCTGGCGGATACCGGCGACCAGCCAAGGCTGGTTGTCGCCCTGTGGACGTTCCATGTTCCAGCTTTCGCTGAATGCTTCGCCCTGATCGAAGCGCGAAGACTTCGACACACCGTTGAAGGTCAGGGTGGCGATGGTCTTGTCGGCACGGTCATCGACGCCGTCCAGTTGTACCTGGAGATTGTCGATAAAGGTCGACTGGAACGCGTCGCCCAGGTCCGCACGCTCACGCTTGAGGAACTCGAGCATTTGCGGGGTCACGAACTCGGCAATCTTGTCCATTTCGTTGGCGTCCCAGTGCTGCTGCAGCGCCTGGAAATGGCTGCGTGCAGCTTCAAGGAAGCGCTGTTCGTTGAACCAGGCTGGCGCGTTGATCACCGGACGGGCGGCAGCGGGTGCAGCCGAACCACCGAAGATCGAACCCATGGCAGGCGGGTTCTGCTGGAAGGCTTCACGCTGCATCGGTGCGCCCGCTGGAGCGAATTGCTCCTGTTGCTTGCGGCGACGAGCGGCGATGAAACGGAAGATCACGAACGCGATCAGGGCCATGATCAAAATGTCGAAGATCTGCATGCCCTGGAAGCCGTCGCCCATGAACATGGACGCCAGCAGGCCACCGGCGGCGATGCCGGCCAGCGGGCCGAGCCAGCGCGAAGCACCGCTGGCCTTGGCCGCAGCGCCGGCGGCACCGGCAGCACCTGCGGTCGCTGCAGCGCCGCCCATGCCTGGAGAAGAAGGAGCCATCTGGCTGGTCTGGTGCGTCGGCGCAGCGCCGGCGCTTTTGCCACCACCGAAGCGCTTGGCAGCATTGACGTCGAGACTCATCGTCAAGCCAATGCACAACGCCATGGCGATGCTAAGAAAACGTTTCATAAAGGGATTTCCCGTTTGTGGAGACACGCGCGCCATGTTGCACAGCTCAACTGTTACTGGCTAGCGAGAGAGTGTTTCGGGCTTTTGCCTGACAGGTCGCGTTCAGCTCGGAAGAGGCAAGAGGGCCTTCTACCTTTTGGCTGTAGGAAAGCGCGACAGGTTCAGTGGGAAATCTACTTAGCGACGAAACGCCAGCATCACCACACCCGCCGTGATCAAAAGATCAAAAGATCGCAGCCTGCGGCAGCTCCTACTGGTACACAATCCCCTGTAGGAGCTGCCGCAGGCTGCGATCTTTTCGCTTTTAGATAGCTTCCAGCTTGGCGTAACCGAGCATCAGCCACTTGCTGCCTTCGCTGAAGTTCACCTGCACCCGTGCCTGCGCACCGGCGCCCTCGAAGTTGAGGATCACGCCGTCGCCGAAGATCGAATGGCGAACCGCCTGACCGAGGCTCAACCCGGTCTCCGGGATTTCACTGCCGGCGAACAGGTTGCTGCCGCTCATCGACTGATTGCCGCCGAACGGTCGGCTGACGCTGTTCGACAAACGCACTTCCTGAATCAGACCCTTCGGCACTTCGCGTACGAAGCGCGAGACCTTGTTGTAGGTTTCGCTGCCGTACAGGCGTCGGGTTTCTGCGTAGGTCATCACCAGATTCTGCATCGCCCGGGTGATGCCGACGTAAGCCAGACGCCGTTCTTCTTCAAGACGTCCCGGTTCTTCCAGGCTCATCTTGTGCGGGAACAGGCCTTCTTCCATGCCCACGAGGAACACGTAAGGGAATTCCAGGCCTTTGGCGCTGTGCAGGGTCATCAACTGAATGCTGTCTTCGTGCTCGTCGGCCTGGGTGTCGCCTGCTTCCAGCGACGCATGGCCGAGGAATGCCGCCAGTGGCGTCAGCTCTTCGTCTTCTTCGTTGTTCTCGAAGTTGCGCGCGGCGCTGACCAATTCCTCAAGGTTTTCTACCCGGGCCTGGCCTTTTTCACCTTTTTCCGCTTGGTGATAAGCGATCAGGCCGGATTGCTCGATGACGGTTTGCGTCATCAAGTGCAACGGCATTTCCATGCACTTGGCGGCGAGGTTCTCGATCAGCTCGATGAACGCGCCCAACGCACCGGCAGCGCGACCGGTCAGGCCTTTATTGGCGACCAGTTGGCGCATCGCTTCCCACATCGACACATCGCTGTGGCGCGCGTGCTCGCGGATGGCTTCGACGGTTTTCTCGCCGATGCCACGGGCCGGTACGTTGATCACCCGCTCCAGCGCCGCATCGTTGCCGCGACCTTCAAGCAAACGCAGGTACGCCATGGCGTTCTTGATTTCCGCACGTTCGAAGAAGCGCTGACCGCCATAGATGCGATACGGAATACGCTCGCGCAGCAAGGCTTCTTCCAAAACGCGCGACTGGGCGTTGGAGCGGTACAGAATCGCGATATCGCTACGGGCCAAGCCGGTTTTCAGCGCGCTTTCGATGGTTTCGACAACGTAGCGTGCTTCGTCGTGTTCGTTGAACGCGGCGTACAGATTGATCGCTTCGCCATCGCCGCCATCGGTCCACAGCTCTTTGCCGAGGCGCCCGGTGTTGTTGGCGATCAGGGCGTTGGCAGCCTTGAGGATGCCGGCGGTGGAGCGGTAGTTCTGCTCAAGACGAATGGTCACCGAGTCGGCGAAGTCGGACGAGTACTGATGAATGTTCTCGATCTTCGCGCCGCGCCAGCCGTAAATCGACTGATCGTCGTCGCCGACCACCATCAGGCTGTCGCCGCCCTTGCCGAGCAGGCGCAACCAGGCGTACTGCACGGCGTTGGTGTCCTGGAACTCGTCCACCAGAATATGGCGGAAGCGCTTTTGGTAGTGCGCCAACAGGCCCGGATGATCGCGCCACAAATCGAGGGCACGCAGCAGCAGTTCGGAGAAATCGATCACGCCGGCACGCCGGCACGCCGCCTCGTAGGCCTCGTAAACGCCGCGCATGGTCGCCAGGTACAGATCGCCGCTGGCCTGAATGTGTTGCGGCCGCAGACCTTCGTCTTTCTGGCCGTTGATGAACCACTGCGCCTGACGGGCCGGCCAGCGCTGCTCGTCGAGGCCCAGCTCGCGGATCACCCGCTTGACCAGCCGTTGCTGGTCGTCGCTGTCGAGAATCTGGAAGGTCTGGCTCAAGCCCGCTTCCTGCCAGTGCGCCCGCAACAAGCGATGCGCCAGGCCGTGGAAGGTGCCGACCCACATGCCGGCCGGGTTGATCCCCAGCAACTGCTCGATGCGGTGACGCATCTCGGCAGCGGCCTTGTTGGTGAAGGTCACCGACAGAATGGAGTGGGGCGAGGCGTTTTCGACCTGGATCAACCAGGCGATACGGTGCACCAGCACTCGGGTTTTACCGGAGCCAGCACCGGCCAGGACCAACTGACGGCCAACGGGGGCTGCTACGGCCTGGCGTTGGGCATCGTTGAGGGAGTTCAGCAGAAGGGAGAGATCATCGCGCATCGGGGCATTCTAGGGTGCGCCGCAGGCCCGGGCAAACCGAGCTTTGTATTAGCCGATGAAAGTGCTGCCGATGACGACCGGTCGGTCACCGGCTACAGGCTTGAGCCCGCCTCACTCTGCGGGTTTTACCGGGGCCTGAGGGCGGAAAAGTTTCGATGAAATTATGATCTGGGGCAGTTTGGCAACGGGGTCGGCTTGTGTATGCTCCGTCCACGTTTCGGGCGCACGCCCTCCTTATAAGAACAAGAACGTTGCCCATGACCCTCAGCGCCGAACTGTCGGGCCCCTCTGTGGAACCCCGGGTTATCCGCAAGCACTATGCCGTCGAAATGGCGGTGGAGCGCACGCGTCTGCTGTATCAGGGCTCCTTGTTGCCCACTCTTTTCATGCTCATCAATGGTCTGGTCTGCGCCGGTTTGCTCTGGAGCCCGCAGCGCTACTTCGTGGTCAGCGTCTGGCTGGTGTGGCTATTGTCGCTGGTGGCGTTGCGGGTGATTCAGGTTGCGGCATTCGACTCGGCAATCCCTGACCGCCAGGCCCAACCCATCTGGTTGCGGATGTTTCTGCTCGGCTCGACCCTGACCGGGCTGACGCTGGCCGGTGCCGGCATCGCATTGGTGCCCGCCGATAATTTCATGCAGCAAGCCTGGGTGTTCGGCCTGATCGGTGCCGCGACCCTGTCGGCCAGTGTCGCTTACGCGGTGAGCCTGCCGGCGTTCCTGTCCTTTACCTTGCCGTGTCTGCTGCCGGCGATCGGCTTTTTATTCTGGGGCGGCGATGAACAGGCGCGCGGTTGGGGCTGGCTCGGGTTGATTCTGCTCGGCTCGCTGAGCGTGGTCGCGTGGCAGGTCAATCGCCTGATCGATCGCGGCTTGCTGCGGCGCTTCCAGAATCAGCACCTGATCGAACACCTGCAGCAAACTCAATCGCGCAGCGAGCAGCTCAATCAGGAACTGGCCCGGGAAATCGATCACCGGCGCTGTGCCGAGGGCAAGTTGCGCGAAGCGCAGGTCGAGCTCGAAGACCGCGTCGCCCAGCGCAGCCGCGAGCTCGATGCTGCCAATCAGGCCCTGAGCAAAAGCGAAGCGCGGCTGGCGCTGGCGTTGAAAGCCAGTGAACTGGGGTTGTGGGACTGGAACCTGCAAACCGATGAAGTTCATCACACGCAGATTCAGGAGCTGTTCGGCCTCGCCCCGGAATTTGTCACGGCACTGCTGCGCGACCTCAAACCGCGCTTGCACCCGGAGGACGTGCCCACCCTCAAGCACGCATTGATCGAGCATTTGAAGGGCCGCACCGAGGATTATCAGATCGAGTACCGCGTGCGTCATGGCGACGGTCATTGGGTGTGGATCGAAGACCGTGGTCGCGCCGTGGAGCGCAGCGAAAGTGGCCGTGTGATCCGCATGGTCGGTACTCGCCGTGACATCAGCGTCAGCAAAAGCCTCGAAGAGCAGCAACGCCTGGCGGCGACGGTGTTCGAAGCGGCCAGCGAAGGTATCGTGATTCTCGACCCGAATTACTCGCTGATCGCAATCAATCAGGCGTTCAGCCGCGTGACTGGCTACGACATCGACGACATGCTCGGGCGCAACGTCGTCGAGCTGCCTTGCAGCCGCGATGCGCGCCGTCATTACGTCGCTATCCGCCATGCGCTGGAACAGCACGGCAGTTGGCAGGGCGAACTGGTGGAGACGCGCAAGAATGGCGAGTTATACCCGCAGTGGTTGCAGCTGAATGCAGTGCGCGACAGTCGGGGAAATGTAAGTCATATCGTCGGCTTCTTCGCCGATCTGTCAGCGCGGCGCGAATCCGAAGAGCGCATGCGTTACCTGACCCATTACGACGAACTGACCGGGCTGGCCAATCGATCACTGTTCCGCGAGCGCCTGCATGAAGCGCATCAACGCGTGCGGCAGGGCGGGCGGCGTAGCCTGGCGTTGCTGCACATTAATCTGGATCGCTTCAAATTGCTCAACGACAGCCTCGGCCACGAGGTCGCTGACCAGATGTTGCAGAAAATGGCGCGTCGGCTGGTCAATGCCTTGCCGGAGGCCGACACCATCGCGCGGTTGTCCGGTGATGAGTTCGCAGTGTTGTTCGATGCTTACGGCAACCTGTCGAGCCTGGCCCGTGTCGCCACCCGACTGTCGAGCAAGTTGCGCTTGCCACTGACCGTCGAAGGGCATGAGCTGGTCGTCAGTGCCTCGATGGGCATCAGCATGTTGCCGGACAACGCGCGGGAGATTTCCGCGTTGGTCAGCCAGTCGAACATGGCCATGCAACACGCCAAGCACTTGGGCGGTAACAACTTCCAGTTCTACACCGACAGCTTGCAGGCCAGCACCCTTGAGCGCCTGCAACTGGAAAACCAGCTGCGCAAAGCCATCGAAGAAAAGCAGCTAAAAGTGTTCTATCAGCCGAAGCTCTGTCTCGCATCCGGGCGACTGAACGCGGCGGAAGCGCTGGTGCGCTGGGATCACCCGACCATGGGCCGGGTGCCGCCGGGGGACTTTATCGGGCTGGCTGAGGAAACCGGCCTGATCGGCCCGATCGGCGAATTCGTCCTGCGCCAGGCTTGCTGGCAAGCGTGTGAATGGCAGCGGCAGGGGCTGGAGCCGATCCGCGTGTCGGTGAATCTGTCGGTGCATCAATTACGTCAGGGCAAACTGGTCAGCCTGGTGCGCCAGGTGCTGGAAGAAACCGGGCTGGCGCCGCACTACCTTGAGCTGGAACTGACCGAAAGCCAGTTGCTCGACAGCGTCGAACACATCATCGCGACCTTCCAGCAACTGCGCGATCTGGGGGTGAAGCTGGCCATCGACGACTTCGGCACCGGCTATTCGTCATTGAGTTACCTCAAGCGTATTCCGGTGGATTACGTGAAGATCGATCAGGCGTTCATACGCGGATTGGGTGAAGGCAGTGAGGATGCGGCGATTACCCGCGCGATCATTGCCATGGCCCACGGGCTCTCGCTGAAGGTGGTGGCCGAAGGCGTTGAGCGCCAGGATCAGTTGGAATTTCTGCGCGCCGAACGTTGCGATGAAGTGCAGGGCTATCTGATCAGCCGTCCGGTGGAGGCTGCCGCGCTGGCCGGGCTTTTGCGTGAACAGGAAAAACCGTTTTAAGGGCTACATGCACCTCATCGCGCCTGATATGGGGACATGGAGTTACGCATTGAGCAGGCAAAAAGCCAATTCATGTAGTATAACTACAAGCGTGCTACATCCTTGCCCATAAGAAGAGTCCAGCCCCTTGAATCTGCTGCAACACATCGCCCAATCACGTCACCTGTTACGCAAGTCGGAGCTCAAGGTCGCCGACCACGTGCTGCTTGACCCTGCGGCGGTGATGCACAGTTCCATGGCCGACCTGGCCCACAGCGTCGGCATCAGCGAGCCGACCATCGTGCGCTTCTGTCGCGCCATCGGTTGCTCCGGTTTTCAGGATCTCAAACTCAAATTGGCGCAAAGCCTGGCCGCTGGTGCCAGCTTCGGTCAGTTCGCGATCCACGAAGACGACTCGGTTGCCGATTACAGCCTGAAGATTTTCGACACCACATTGCACACCCTGATGGAGGTTCGCGAGAAGCTCGATCCGATCGAGTTGCAACGCGCGGTGACGTTGATGTCGCAGGCGCAGCGCGTCGAGTTCTATGGTTTTGGCGCTTCGGGCGCGGTGGCGGCGGATGCGCAGCACAAGTTCTTTCGTTTGCTGCTGACGGCAGCGGCGTATTCCGATCCGCACATGCAGGCGATGTCGGCGGTGACGTTGAAGCCCACTGATGTGGCGATCTGTATTTCGCAATCGGGGCGTTCCAAGGATTTGCTGATCACCGCCAATCTGGTGCGCGAGAGCGGGGCGTCGTTGATTACCTTGTGCCCGAGCCAGACTCCGCTGGCCGAGTTGTCGACTGTGAATCTGGCGATCGATGTGCATGAAGACACCGAAATCTATACGCCGCTGACCTCGCGTATCGCCCACCTGGTGGTGATCGACGTGTTGGCGATGGGCGTGGCCATGGCGCGTGGGCCGAGTCTGGTCAACCACCTCAAGAGCGTGAAGCGCAGTCTGCGCAGCTTGCGCTTGTCGCCGAAAGCGGCAAAAGCCCTCGATGATTAAAGCAAGGTCGTTCCGACCTTAATCGCGGGCAAGCCCGCTCCCACAGTTTTTTCGAGTGTTTACATCGTTTGTGTACGACACAAAACCCTGTGGGAGCTGGCTTGCCAGCGATAGCGTCCTCAAAAACACCGCAACCCTGCGCAAGTTTCATCGCACTGTCATCCCTACGCAGCCAAACCGTCATCCCTCCCGCCTATCGTGAAACTCCCGTCATCGCCTTGGGAGACTCGAAATGGCTCAGCCCTACGAAGAACGCAACAGCGCCGCGAAAACCCGTCGTCAGCAGGAAGACCAGCGCCGCATGGAATTTCGCCGCGCCATCGAAGATCGCTTCGAACTCCGTCAGCTTCAAGCCGAGATCGGCGACTTTCCCGAGATCACTCACTGGCAGGCGGCACCCGCAGCTTCCCGTCGAAGCGCTCAACCAGCGCGCTGATCTGCACGCGCTCGCTGCGGATAAACGCCAGGAAGGCGTGCGCCACCGGTGACAAGCGTTTGGCTTTTGCTTGCACCAGGCACCAGCTACGCAGCAGCGGCAATTCCTCGACCGGCAGCTCGACGAGCCCACCGGTCGCCAGCTCCAGGTTCAGGGCATGGCGCGTCAACAGCGCCAGGCCCAGACCCGCCTGCACACATTCACGTTGTGCTTCGGCCGAGGCCACTTCCTGGGTCTGGGTGAAGTGCACGCGTTTCTCTTTGAAATACTCTTCACACGCCAATCGCGTTCCCGAGCCGGGTTCGCGAATCAGCAACGTGTAGGGCTCAAGATCCTGCAGGCGCAGCGGGCCCATGTGCGCCAACGGGTGATCCGGGCGCGCTACCGCGACAATCGGATTGTTAAGGAACGGCAGGAATTCCAGGCCCATGTCCTGCGGCACCATGGACATGATCACCAGATCATCACGGTTATCGGACAGCCTGCGAATGACCTGGCCACGGTTGACTACCGTCAATTGCAGATTCACTTCCGGGTGCTGGCGCTTGAACGCGGCGAACAGGTGCGGGACGAAGTATTTGGCGCTGGATTCCACCGCCAGTTTCAGCTGACCTTGCAGCGATCCCTGCATGTCCGACAGCTGCATATCGAGGTTTTCCAGACGTCCGAAAATGTCCCGACTGGCGCGCTGTAAGGCTTCAGCGGCTTCGGTCATGTAGAGTTTTTTGCCGACATAATCGAATAATGGCTGGCCGATCAGCTCTTCGAGCTGACGAATCTGTAGGCTGACGGCCGGTTGTGTGAGGGACATTTCCTCGGCTGCGCGGCTGTACGAGCGTAAATCACACACTTCGTTGAAGATCTGCAATTGACGCAATGTCATACGCATCAAGGACTTACGCATTTTTTACAGGCTCTGACGGCGGGC
Organism: Pseudomonas sp. GM80; assembly: GCF_000282515.1. GTDB lineage: Bacteria > Pseudomonadota > Gammaproteobacteria > Pseudomonadales > Pseudomonadaceae > Aquipseudomonas. The sequence goes on along the minus strand of NZ_AKJD01000042.1, from coordinate 133,446 downwards.
TGATGTTTCAACTATAAGTCTTTACTTATGCCTGACCCAATTTTTATTCATTTTTGTTAATCCCTCATGAGCGCTAGTGTGGACCTGCGACTAAATTGAAACATTTGGTCACGCGTCGACCTGGGTCTAGCAGGTCGTGGTGCCACCGGCTCAAGGGAACCTCCAAGTGATAAAAAAGATCCTGATCGCCAACCGTGGTGAGATTGCCGTACGAATCGTGCGAGCCTGCGCCGAAATGGGCATTCGCTCGGTTGCGATTTTTTCCGACGCCGACCGCCATGCGTTGCATGTGAAGCGTGCGGATGAGGCCCACAGCATCGGTGCCGAGCCATTGGCCGGTTACCTCAACCCGCGCAAACTGGTGAACCTGGCGGTAGAAACCGGCTGCGATGCATTGCACCCCGGTTACGGTTTCCTTTCGGAAAATGCCGAACTGGCGGACATCTGTGCTGAGCGCGGTATCAAATTCATCGGCCCTTCGGCAGAAGTCATTCGCCGCATGGGAGACAAGACCGAAGCGCGCCGCAGCATGATCAAGGCCGGCGTACCGGTGACGCCAGGCACCGAAGGCAACGTAGCGGACATTGAAGAGGCCTTGGCCGAGGGCGACCGCATCGGTTACCCGGTGATGCTCAAAGCCACCTCCGGTGGTGGCGGTCGCGGTATTCGTCGCTGCAACAGCCGCGAAGAACTTGAACAGAATTTCCCTCGCGTCATCTCCGAAGCGACCAAGGCCTTCGGTTCGGCCGAAGTGTTCCTGGAAAAGTGCATCGTCAATCCCAAGCACATTGAAGCGCAGATCCTCGGCGACAGCTTCGGTAACGTTGTGCACCTGTTCGAGCGTGACTGCTCGATCCAGCGCCGCAACCAGAAACTCATCGAAATCGCCCCGAGTCCGCAGCTGACTCCGGAACAGCGCGCCTACATCGGCGACCTGTCGGTGCGTGCGGCCAAGGCTGTGGGTTACGAGAACGCCGGTACCGTGGAGTTCCTGCTCGCCGAGGGCGAGGTGTACTTCATGGAGATGAACACCCGGGTGCAGGTGGAGCACACCATCACCGAAGAAATCACCGGGATCGACATCGTTCGCGAGCAGATTCGCATCGCCTCCGGCCTGCCGCTGTCGGTGAAACAGGAAGACATTCAGCACCGTGGTTTCGCGTTGCAGTTCCGCATCAACGCCGAAGACCCGAAGAACAACTTCCTGCCGAGCTTCGGCAAGATCACCCGTTACTACGCCCCCGGCGGTCCGGGCGTGCGCACCGACACAGCGATCTACACCGGCTACACCATCCCGCCGTTCTACGACTCGATGTGCCTGAAGCTGGTTGTGTGGGCACTGACCTGGGAAGAGGCGATGGATCGTGGCCTGCGTGCGCTGGACGACATGCGTCTGCAAGGCGTGAAGACCACCGCCGCGTACTACCAGGAAATCCTGCGCAACCCGGAATTCCGTAGCGGCCAGTTCAATACCAGCTTCGTTGAAAGCCACCCTGAACTGACCAACTACTCGATCAAGCGCAAACCCGAAGAGCTGGCCCTGGCCATCGCCGCCGCCATCGCCGCCCACGCAGGCCTATGAATGAAACAGCTGCGAGCGTTTAGCTGCAAGCGGCAAGTAAAAGCAGATTGGCTTTTTCTTGCAGCTTTTAGCTTGAAGCTTGCCGCTATGAGGAGATACCAATGACTAAGAAGATCTTCGTAACCGATACCATCCTGCGCGACGCTCACCAATCGCTGCTCGCCACCCGCATGCGCACCGAAGACATGCTGCCGATCTGCGACAAGCTCGACAAAGTCGGCTACTGGTCGCTGGAATGCTGGGGAGGCGCGACCTTCGACGCCTGCGTCCGCTTCCTGAAGGAAGATCCGTGGGAGCGTCTGCGCCAACTGCGCGCGGCGTTGCCTAACACCCGTCTGCAAATGCTCCTGCGCGGGCAGAACCTGCTCGGCTACCGCCACTACAGCGACGACGTGGTCAAAGCCTTCGTCGCCAAGGCGGCGGTGAATGGCATCGACGTTTTCCGTATCTTCGACGCGATGAACGATGTGCGTAACCTGCGCGTGGCCATCGAAGCAGTGAAAGCGGCTGGCAAACATGCTCAAGGCACCATCGCTTACACCACCAGCCCGGTGCACACCATCGACGCGTTCGTCACCCAGGCCAAGCAAATGGAAGCCATGGGTTGCGACTCGGTGGCGATCAAGGACATGGCCGGTCTGCTGACCCCGTACGCTACCGGTGAGCTGGTTCGCGCACTCAAAGCCGAGCAGTCGCTGCCAGTGTTTATCCACTCCCACGACACGGCGGGTCTGGCGACGATGTGCCAGCTCAAGGCCATCGAAAACGGCGCCGACCACATCGATACCGCGATCTCCAGCTTCGCATCCGGCACCAGCCACCCGGGCACCGAGTCGATGGTCGCTGCGCTCAAAGGAACCGAGTACGACACCGGTCTGAATCTCGAACTGCTGCAAGAGATCGGCCTGTACTTCTATGCCGTGCGCAAGAAGTACCACCAGTTTGAAAGCGAATTCACCGCCGTCGACACCCGTGTGCAAGTCAACCAGGTGCCGGGCGGGATGATCTCCAACCTTGCCAACCAGTTGAAAGAGCAGGGCGCGCTGAACCGCATGGGCGAAGTGCTCGCGGAAATCCCGCGCGTGCGTGAAGACCTCGGCTTCCCGCCGCTGGTGACCCCGACTTCGCAGATCGTTGGCACCCAGGCGTTCTTCAACGTGCTGGCCGGTGAGCGCTACAAGACCATCACCAACGAAGTGAAGCTCTACCTGCAAGGCGGCTACGGCAAGGCGCCGGGCGTGGTCAACGAGAAGCTGCGTCGTCAGGCGATCGGCAGCGAAGAAGTCATCGACGTGCGTCCGGCCGATCTGCTCAAGCCGGAAATGACCAAGCTGCGTGCCGACATCGGCGCACTGGCCAAGTCCGAAGAAGACGTGCTGACCTTCGCCATGTTCCCGGACATCGGCCGCAAGTTCCTCGAAGAGCGTGCCGCTGGCACCCTGACCCCTGAAGTGCTGCTGCCGATTCCTGAAGCCGGCGGTGTGACCAAGGCGGGCGGCGAAGGCGTACCGACCGAGTTCGTCATCGACGTGCACGGCGAAACCTACCGCGTCGACATCACCGGTGTCGGTGTGAAGGCTGAAGGCAAGCGTCACTTCTACCTGTCCATCGACGGCATGCCGGAAGAAGTGGTGTTCGAACCGCTCAACGAATTCGTCGGCGGTGGCAGCAGCAAGCGCAAGCAAGCTTCGGCACCGGGCCACGTCAGCACCACCATGCCGGGCAACATCGTTGATGTGCTGGTCAAGGAGGGCGACTCCGTCAAGGCCGGCCAGGCTGTGTTGATCACCGAAGCGATGAAGATGGAAACCGAAGTCCAGGCCGCTATCGCCGGCAAGGTCACGGCGATTCATGTGGCCAAGGGTGATCGGGTCAATCCGGGCGAAATTCTGATCGAGATCGAAGGCTGAGATAACGGCCGCGATTCAACGCTTTAAACCTCGGGGGGGCATGTGCTCCCCTTTTTTTTGCTTTTTTCCCTGTAGGAGCTGCCGCAGGCTGCGATCTTTTGATCTTGTCTTCTAAAAAACAACATCAAAAGATCGCAGCCTGCGGCAGCTCCTACCGGGATCGGTTAGAACGCCATGCGCCATTGGCCCATTACGCCGGTGTTGCGGCTGTCTGATGCGACGTCCCCGGTGACGCCCATGCCCAGCGTGTGGTTGGCAGACAGGGCCAGGTCGAGGCCGGCGTCGACTGACAGGCTGTTGCGATCCAGTGCTGCTCCGGCGATTTCGAAATCGATGCCACCGTTGAGCAATTGCTGGCGGGTGTGCTGGTCGAGTTCGCCGTAGGTATGTTTCCAACCAGCACTCAGGCGCGGCGTCAGGTGCATGCCGTTGTCCAGGGTATTGGTTTTTGCCACACGCAGGCCGAAGGTGCTGGTCAGGTTGTTTTGCGATTGCCCGTGGACTTTCAACGCCGCATCACCACCCTTTTCACTGTAGCTGTCGCGTTGATAGCGCTGGTAACCCAGATTAGCGAAAGGTTCGAGCGTGATGTCACCCTCGCCGAAGTTGTAACCCGCTTCGGCAAAGGCCTGTTGGGTGCTGGCGTCGTAACTGCCCTTGAGACGATCGCTGAAACCATTGAACGCGACTCGACGTTTGCTGCTGCCGTCGTGGCTGGCGTAAGTGGCACCGAAACGCAGCGCCAAGGGGCCGTCCTGGCGAACGGCATAAGCACCGAGGTGCCAGCTGTCGAGGTCGCCGTCCGAATGACGGGCATCGAGTTTCGTCTGCGATTTGCCGCCGATGATCCCGACATGCCATTGCTCATCGAGACGCCAGTCGGCACCCGCGACCAGACCTTGGGTGGCGTGTTTCAGTGTGCTGTCGGTGTCGCGATCGATCTTGCCGCCGTTGCCCAGTGCCTGGACCCAGACTCGGCCATTGTCGTCGTTTGCGCGGGTCGATGGCTTGCCAGGGTCCAACTGGCGCATCGCCGACAGCAGGCTGTCGTTGACCGGGGTCACGGCACTCAGTGTGGCTTTGGCCAGGTTGGCGTTACTGCCGGCGGCAAGTTGCTCAAGTGCGAGGGCGGCGGTGTTTCGGTTACTGCCGAGCAGGGCGACAAGGGCTTTGTTGGCCGGCGGGGAAAATTCACTGCGTTTGGGGGCCGCCGCAGGAGTGGAAACCACAGCGGATGCGGCCACCCCGCTAGCCACGCCGGAAGTCGTTTTCGCGGACGCTACCGCAGAGGGGGCTGCATTGGGCGTCTGATCAATGCTTTTGGCAATCTCACGAGCACTCGTGGTGTTTGCTGCGCTTTCGACGGGCACCTCATTGCGAGCGTAGGTCAGGCTGACATCCTGAGCGTTGTAGTGGGGTGTTGGGGTCATGTATGCGAGGTTGTGTTCGATTGCACCAAAGCGACCTTCAACCTTTTCGGCTTTGAGCAGGGTGTGCTCGCTGCTCTGAGGGTAGTCCCCGGCAGTCAGCAGTTTAAGGGTCGCATCGCCGAGATTGGCTGTCCCACGTACCAGGATGGTTTCACTGACACCGGCAGCGTCCACCTCGTAAGCCAGTGTTGCGCTGTGCGACAGGTTCAGATCGCCGTTGATTTGCGGTGCGCCATAAGCGTGATCAACTGTCAGGCGGCCGTGCAGGTTCAATGTGCCGGTCGCTCCTCGACCGGCAAAGTGGCCGTTTTCGTTGACGGTGACCCCACCGCCGATGATTCCCAGGTTGGTCAGATCACCGCCAGCCACCACAAGTGCTTCGCCACCTATCCCGCCTCGGTTGACCAGAATGCCTTGGACAATGGCATGACCTCTGATGTCTCCTTCGTTAGTAAGGTTGGCTTTCGGCCGAACCATCGCGCCTTTTTCGAAGCTCCCCAATCCTTCCTTGCTGAGCGTCCACTTGCCTTTCATCACCTCCAGCCCGTCAATATTGCGCGTTTCCCCCAAGGTACCTTTCGCTGCATCCAGTTGTAGAACGTTGATGCCCCCGGCTCCATCCAGTAGGCCGGCCAGACTGCCACGACCGGTGACGGTGATCAGGTCATCCCGATCATCGAATGGCTCTGAGTAGCCCTTTGTACTGACGGATGTTTTATGAGTCGCCGGATCGCTGGTGAATTGGTCGAGCAGACCGATCAGCTCCTCAGGCGTCGGCATCGGAGCCGGCGGTTCTTGTGCCTGCGCAAATTGCGCGCAACCCACTGCGAGGGTGATGGCCAAGGCCAGTTGTTTCGGTCGAAATATGTGTTGAGCGGGCATCAAGTAAGGCCTCTTTTGACAGGAGGCCAAACTCTATGTGGAAGGACTGTGGGGGCGATGTCAGCTGCTTCCCACAGGTTTGCGGCTTCTATCAGTTTCCTCTGTGGAAAATTTCCGCGACCGTGAGAACGGCTGGTTTTACCCCGCCGTTGCGGCGTGTTTTCCTACAGCGAATACAGATGTAACCCGCTGGCAAACTCAAAAACTCGTCTGCCTCTGTCCGATCAGCCTTTGATTACGGCTGTTAAGTGGACGGCCTTGTTGCAGCACACCTCACGTCCGGCGTTCGTACGCCTTGCCGTAATGCCGCTCCATTCGCGCCTGAATCAACTCCAGACCGATCGACATCACCCAGTAAATGATCGCCGCAGTGGTGAGCATTTCGATGTAGCGATAGCTGGAGCGCCCATACGACTGCGCCAGAAACATCACTTCCCAGACCCCCATCACCGAGATCAGCGACGAATCCTTGAGCATCGAGATGAACTGGTTAGTCGTCGGCGGGATGATCGTGCGCATGGCTTGGGGCAGGGTGATGCGCCAGAAAATCACCGATTCGCGCATGCCCAGCGCCAGTGACGCTTCGCGTTGGCCATAGGGAATGCCGAGGATACCGGCGCGGAAAATCTCGCTGAGATAGGCACCGTAATTCAATGACAGGGCGATGATGCCCGCGACAATGGCGCCGGGCACGATGCCCAGTTGCGGCAGCCCGAGATAGATCAGCAGGATCTGGATGAGCAGCGGCGTGCCGCGAAAGAACGACGCGTAGAAACTGGCGATGCCGAACGCCACGGCACTTTTCGACAGGCGTGCCAGCGCGGTGACAAAGCCCAGCAGTGACGAGGCGACAATCGAGCAGACACACAGGAAAAGCGTCAGCGCAGCGCCCTGCAGAAAGCCGTTGGGGGCCAGATGCAGGCCGACCAGATTGGGCAGTTTGTCGAGGATGATCGAGAACTTCAGGTCGAAGCTGAGGAAAAATCCGCCGAACAGGCAGACCATCGCCGCCCACGTCAGGTACAGCCGCGTGCGAAAACCGAAGAGTCGTTGCAGACGTGATTCAGCCACCCGCTGCGGTGGCTGTGGAGGTGTAGGGAAAGAGGTCATTGGCTGATATCGGCGCCGATCCATTTTTGCGAAAGTTTGCTCAGGGTGCCGTCCTGTTTGAGCTGCGCGAACACTTCGCGCACTTTGGCAGCCCATTGTGCGTCGCCCTTCTCGATGGCGACCGAGTTCGGCTCCGAGTACAGCGGCGCGCCAGCCAGTTTGAAGCGTTTGTCCTGGTTCAGGCGTGGTTGCGCGGTGACGAGATTGGTGAGAATCGCATCCAGCCGCACCCCTGCGCCAAGCCCCAGGTCCTGGAACGCGACGTTGTCGGTATCGTACGGCGCGATCTGCACGTCCTCGAACGGGTACTGCAACTGCGTGTCTTCAGCGCCTTCGATCACCAGGTTCTTGTTCAGATAGCTCTCGTAGCTGGAGGCACTGGTGAGGCCGACTTTCTTGCCGCTCAGATCCTTGGCTTGGTGGATCCGGTCATCCTTGGCATTGACCACGATCACGGCCGGCGAGGCGTAATACTCGACCGGGAAATCGAACACTTCGGCGCGCGCCTTGCTCGGTGTCATCGAGCAGATGCAGATGTCGTAACGGCCGCTCCAGCGACCGGCGGCGATGACATCCCAGGACGGCGTTTCGAGGCGCAGCTTGACCCCGAGTTTGTCGGCTACGGCTTTGGCGACATCGACATCGAAGCCGTCGAGCTGGTTCTGATCGTTGAGAAACGAGAACGGTGGATAACTCTCCATCAGCACGCCGACCAGTTGCTTTTTCTGCTCGACACGGTCCAGCGTGGTGCCCGCAAAGGCTTGCGTGGAGGCGACCAGAATCGTCAGGCCCAGGGCCAGTAGCGGTTGAAATTTCACAGTCGATCCCTGAGTAAAAAAGAGGTTGTTATTAACCGAATGGTGCGTATTAAATAGTTATAAGAACGACTCTGATAGTGAGTTATTTTCATAAGCATATGAGTGAAAAGCATATGGGCGCAGGCAGCACGATTATTCTCGATGGCGGTATGGGCCGTGAGTTACAGCGCGCCGGGGCGCCATTTCGGCAGCCGGAGTGGTCGGCGCTGGCCCTGAGCGAAGCGCCGCAAGCGGTTGAGGCCGTACACGCGGCGTATATCGCCAGCGGTGCCAATGTAATTACCACCAACAGTTATGCGGTGGTGCCATTTCATATCGGCGCAGAGCGCTTCGCCGCTGAAGGGCAGGCGCTGGCGGCATTGGCGGGTGAATTGGCGCGGCGGGCGGTGCAGGCGTCGGGAAAAACCGTGCGCGTGGCCGGCTCGTTGCCACCGCTGTTCGGCTCCTATCGACCGGACTTGTTCGAAGCCGCACGCGCGCCCGGGTTGCTGGCGCCGCTGGTCGACGGCCTGGCGCCGCATGTTGATCTGTGGCTGGCGGAAACCCAGAGCTCGATCATTGAGGCGCGAGCCATCCACAATGGTTTACCGCAGGACGGCAAGCCGTTCTGGCTGTCGTTCACCTTGAAGGACGAAGACATCGATGAAGTACCGCGCTTGCGCTCTGGCGAGCCGGTTGCCGAAGCGGCAGCAGTGGCGGCTGAGTTGGGCGTCGAGACGTTGCTGTTCAATTGCAGTCAGCCGGAAGTGATCGGTGCCGCGATTGACGCGGCGCGTGAAACCTTCGAACGCCTGGGGGTGAACATTCATATCGGCGCTTACGCCAATGCGTTTCCGCCGCAGCCAGAAGAGGCAACGGCCAATGATGGGCTTGATCCGTTGCGCGAGGATCTTGATCCGCCGGGTTACTTGCACTGGGCGATAGATTGGCAGCAGCGCGGTGCCAGCCATTTGGGCGGTTGCTGCGGGATCGGCCCCGAGCACATTGCGGTGCTGGCGCAAAAGCTGGGGTGAAAAACAGATCAAAAGATCGTCCGAAGGCTCGGGCCGCGTGCGGACGATCTTTTGCTTTGCGCCTCAGCTACGGCACTCAACCAAGCCTTTCACCTGGCCATCCGGCGTCTGGTTTTCATCGCTCAACCAACGCTCGAACCCAGCGCCAATCGCAGGCCATTCCGAATCCACAATCGAGTACCACGCGGTGTCGCGGTTCTGGCCTTTGACCACCATGTGCTGGCGGAACACGCCTTCGAAGCTGAAGCCCAGACGTTCGGCGGCGTATTTGGAGCGGGCGTTGCCGTTGTTGCATTTCCATTCGAGGCGGCGGTAGCCGAGGTCGAAGGAATGTTTGGCCAGCAGATATACCGCCTCGGTGCTTTTCGGCGAGCGCTGCATTGGCGCGCCGAAGGTGACGTGGCCGATCTCGATGCGGCCCTGCGCCGGGACGATCGACATCAGGCTGAGGATGCCTTGCACCTGATTGTTCGCACGGTCGATGACCGCGAAGAAATACGGATCGCTGGCGGCCGCATGGTTGTTCAGCCAGGCGTCGAAAACGCTGCGTTCCGGGAACGGCCCGTAGGGCAAATAATCCCAGAGTTTCGGGTCGGCGCCCGGGCCTTCGAGTGCGGCGAACAGTTGTTCGCCGTGGCGCGCCGGGTCGAGGCGTTCGAGGCGAATGAAGCGGCCTTCGAGCAACGTGGCGGTGGGGGCGGGGACGCCTGTCCAGTCAGCCGGTGAAATGATCATGGGTGCCTCTCCTTAAATGGCTTTGCGAAACTGGATGAAGCCCGGGCGCTCGGCGATGCGCTCGTAGAGCTGGATCGCGGTGGCGTTGGATTCGTGGGTCAGCCAGTGCACTTTGCAGCAACCGTCAGCCTTGGCGGTGGCGTAAACGTGTTCGATCAGCAGGCGGCCGACGCCGGTACCGCGTGTTTCCTCGGTCACCAGCAAATCCTGCAAGTAGCAGGAGTTTTCAATGCTCCAGTTCGAGCGATGGTAGATGTAATGCACCATGCCGACTGCTTTGCCATCGGCCCAGGCCAACGCCGCGTGGGTCGGTTCGCTCGGGTCGAGGAAACGCTGCCAGGTGCTGTCGGTGACGGCGTCCGGCAGTTCGGTGTTGTAGAAACGCAGGTAGGCCTGCCACAACGGCAGCCACGCGGCGCGGTCGGCGGCGCTGACCTGGCGAATGTCGATCTGACTCATGGTGATTTCCTTAGCGCATCAATCGGGCGAGGGTTTGATCGTTGATTTCGGGGCTGGCGGCCAGGCCTTCACGCACGCCGGCAATGTCTGCGGCGCTGCGGTTCTGACTGAGTTTGCGCTTGCCCTCGAGACGGTCGATGGGAATGGCAAAACCGACAATCGCCTTGAGCATGCCGTCGATGTAATCGGCGGGCGCATCGGCGACTGACCAAGGCTGGGCACGGCCGGCTTCATGACGGTCGGTGAGGGTGCTGACGATGTCGAGCAGGCGTCCGCCATCGCTGAAGGTTTCGGCGTGGCCGTAGGCGTGCACGGCGATGTAATTCCAGGTCGGTACGACTTTGCCGTGCTCGGCTTTGCTCGGGTAAAAGCCCGGGCTGACGTAGGCGTCGGCACCGGCGAAAATCAGCATGGCTTCGGCGCCGTCGCGCAGGTCTTTCCATTGCGGGTTGGCGCGGGCCAGGTGCCCGTACAGCGTGCCGTACTCGCCTTGTTCACAATGCAGCAGCACCGGCACGTGGCTGGCTTGCAGACCGTTTTCGCCGTGGGTGACCAGAATGGCGAGGCGGGTGGCGAGGATCAGTTCGTGCAGTTGGGACAGTTCTTCGATGGCAAAGGCGCGGGGCGTGTACATGGACAGATTTTCCTTGGCGAATGCCTGCATCCTAGGCAGGCTATTGGTCTGTTGTAAGAGCCATTGCCGACCAATTTCATAGGTCCATTGCCATGCCTGACTCACCATCGCTGTCCATGCCCTTCAATCCCGCCGGTATCGAGTTGGATCGGCGCCAGGGTTTGAGCCGCCAGCTGTATCAGGCGCTGCGTTTGCGCGTGCTCGATGGACGCCTCGCCAGCGGCACGCGGCTGCCGGCCAGTCGCGATCTGGCGGCGGCATTGGCGATTTCGCGTAACAGCGTGGTGCGCGCTTACGATCAGTTGTATGCCGAAGGGTTTATCGAAGGCCGCGTCGGCGACGGTACTTACGTCGCGCAATTGTCGGCGCCGCCGCCCTCGGCGAAAAAACTATCCACAAAAGTATCCACAGGGTTTTCAACAGGCTTACCCACAGCCTTATCCACAAATTGGCTGGATTTACCTGTGCTTCCATCCAGTAAAGTTATCCACAGCGCTACTTTTTCGCGTATTGAATACAACCATTTGGCAAAGCCGCCGAGTGGTCCGCCGCGCGCATTTCGCGTCGGTGTACCAGCTTTCGACCTGTTCCCTTTTGAGGTGTGGGCCAAGCTGAACGCGGCTTTCTGGCGCAAACCGGATTTGCAGCAGCTGTGTTACGGCGACCCGGCCGGTGATGCGCGTTTGCGCGCGATGATCGCCGCCTATCTGCGCAGTTCGCGCGGCATGCAGTGCAGCGCTGAACAAATTGTGATCACCAGTGGCGCGCAGCAGGGTATTAGCCTTTGTGCACAGTTGCTGGTGGAGCCGGGCGATGGCGTCGGAATCGAAAATCCGGGGTATCGCGCCGCTGGTCACGCGTTCGCCGTTGCGGGTGCGCGATTGCGTGGGATTGCGGTGGATGAGGAGGGCATTGATTGCGCGGCATTGGCGGCGGCGACGGATTGCCGAGTGGCGTATGTGACGCCGTCTCATCAATACCCGACCGGCGTGGTGATGAGTCTGGCGCGACGTCTGGAATTGCTGGCGTGGGCCGAGCGCACGCAAGGCTGGATCGTCGAGGACGATTACGACGGCGAGTACCGTTACACCGGCGCACCGCTGGCGCCATTGGCCGCGCTCGATCGACAGGGCCGCGTGTTGTACGTCGGCACCTTCGGCAAAGTCGCATTCCCGGCGTTGCGTCTGGGTTATCTGGTGTTGCCGCCAGCGCTGGTGGACGCCTTTTCCCAGCGCCGCGCGGTGGACGTGCGCCACTCGGAAGTGAGCACCCAGGCCGTGATGGCGGAGTTCATGGCGGCCGGGCATTTTCAGCGGCACATCCGGCGCATGCGTCGTGCCGCGTTGAGCCGGCGCAATACGCTGCTGGCCGGTTGGCCGAGCGATATCCCCGGCGTTGGCAGCCTGCCGAGTGTCGCGGCCGGTCTGCATCTGACCATTCCCGTGGACACATTGGCCTGTGAGCAACAGTTGATTGCTCTGGCCGCCAGCGTCGATGTCGAGATCAACGGTTTAAGCAGTTATTGGCTGCCGGATTCAACCTTGCCGGCGGATCAGCGCGCCGGCCTGGTGCTGGGTTTTGCCGCCGTGCCCGAGGCCGCGATCACTGCGGCACTCGGGCGTTTACGAAAGGTTTGGCGGGGCTGAGCTCAAGGGTTTTCTTCGACGGCAGACTCCTCCAGCACAGGCAGATCGAGGAACAGTTTGCGCAGTGCCGGATCAGTCAGTTTGCGCAAAACACCGTTGACCCGATCGAACGCATTCAATGATTTTTGCTGATCCACGGTGAGCGTTTCCAGGTAGCCGTCGGCGACTTTCAGGTGAGCCGTCGTCGGTTGGTCGGACGGTGTCTGCAGCGTTTTGTAGTGGAAGTGGGCAACCCACAGCGGGCGATCGTGATTGGCTTTGTCCAGAATCCGGAATTCCTGAAAGTAATCGCCGAACTGTTTCGTTGCAATCCGTCCGCGCTCATCACGTACGAGATTGACCTGCGCTTGCTCGTACATCCAATTGAAGGCGGTTTGTGTCGGCTTGCGCAGTTTGTACAGGCTGGCGCGGATATTCACGCCTTCCTGCCTGACATGTCGGGCTGCTTCACGCAGTTCAGCACTCAGCTCTGCCACTGGAGGCTGCTCTTTTTTGGCTTCTCGCAAGTTTTTCAGCGCTTGTTCGACCTCGTCAGCACTGCGCTCCAGTTTCAGCGCGTACTGATCATGGATGTCCTGCATGTCGGCAGGAATACGTGAGGGCCGCAGCGCATCCTTGCGGGTACGCTTGAGAAAGTTGGGGTAATCGAGAGTGAGATCCAGGGCATTGTTTATGGTGTCGATATCGTCGCGAGCCGGCGTCGGTGGCAAAGATGATTTTGGCAGTATTTTGTTCACTGCTTCAGCGGGTTTTTGCGCAGGGGCTGCGGGGGCTGGATCGCGTGGTCGGGACTTGTGCACCTTGATCATCGCCCGCGATGGACCGGGGCGCTCGGATTGTGACGTCTCGGTGATCTGCAGGGATTCTTCATTGAGCAGCAGAGAGTCGAGACGGGTCTGCGCCACTTGCCGAAATTCTTCGATCACCGTGCGCAGATGCATCACCGCGGCGCGCTTGACCAGTCCCGGGTGAGTATCGGGCAGCTCGAGCAAGCGCTCGTCGGCATCGTTGAAGGTTTCGAGGAAGTGGTTCATCCGTTCCAGCTCCGCAGCGGGTGTCGCTGAGGGTGTTCCGGGATTGATCTGCACAGCCAGCTCATGCGCTGCTCTCGCCGCACTGATGATAATGCTACTGACATCTTCGCGAGCCTGACCCATGAGCGGGCCACCGCGGTCTTCCAGACACAGCTCGTTGGACATGCCGATTTCATTGGCTTTGAAATCCAGCGCGGTAGCACGGGGCATGAGGTTTTCAAGTTTTGTCGCTGTGATGATGCCGGTTTTACCAAGCGCCTTGAGCTGCTCAAGGGAGGTACGAGCCAGGGTCAGTTTCTCTTCCAGTTGCTGGCCCAGATGGATCGAACGGGTGATGGTGTCGACGTAGATCTGGCGGGGGATCGGTTGATCGGCGGGTACGTTGAAGGCCATTGCATGCGTGGCTGCATCGTAGGCATTCCTGTTGATTAAAAACCAGGCCGAGATGTTTTTGTGCAGTTCTGTGGTCATGCGCACCATGTCGTACACATAACCGACCGTGCCGCCCTTGGTGCGCCATTCGCGCAGTTGATCCAGCGCCGTCGCGTACTCGTTGATGGCCGTTTCCACTTTTTGCCCGTAAGCGCGCGTGGCGGCTGAGCTTGCCTCTGGAGCTGCCCTGAGCTTTTCGTTGAACGTCGTGTCCAGCTCGGCCTGGAGGATCTTTTCACGCTCCTTGAACGCCTTCAATGCGTCTTCAAGTTGTTGTTTTCGGTGTTCGTTGGCGTGCTTGAAATGCTGCAGACGACTTTTGCGGCCACCCCCGCGCAGGCGCAAACGGGTGTCGATGTACCACAATCCCTGCAGACCGTGGGTTAACAGCGGGCCACTGCGCGTCGGATCGCCCGGCACACACAGGGTGACTTGATCCTCGGGATCCAGACGCACTTCAAACCAGCGTTCGCGCACCTGCGCGTAGGTCTTGTCCCCGAGCTGGTAGAGGTGAGGCGGCTCTACGTTGAGCGTGATCAACGCTTCGTGCTTCAGGTCGGGCGGTGTCACTTTTAGCGAATCCAGATAGCGCCCCAGTTCGGCGGAGTTGCGTCGTGGCACTGAGCCGCCGACTTCAAGCGATGAACTGTGTTCAGGCGGCAGTTCATTGAGCAAAGGCATTGGCTGAAAACGTGAGCTCACCGGGGCGACCTCGATTTTGCGCGGGACTTCAATGACCGTTCGTGGGGTGCCTGCCGTGCCCGAAATCCGACGTCGTTGCCGCACGGCGTGGTGGGTCAGAATGATCCCCAGCGTCAACAGCACATTGCCCAGTGAAGTCCACTCGCCGAGGCGATTACCGCGCTCATGCGCGTCGAGCGCCTGCTGGATTTCCTCAATGCTTTGCCACACCCAAACGGCTGTCCCGAGGGCGCCGCTGAGAAAATTCGACGCGACATTGAACAGGCTCCAGCTGCTTTCCTGCAGCAACAGCCAGCGCTGATCGGCGTTGGACAGCGATTGACGATCCGCCAGTTCGACAATGGCCCGAGCGTTGTTTTCAAAAAGCGTCTGCAGCCGGTCTCCGTTGATTTCGACATGGCCGAAACTCACGTGACCGAGCCCGCCCAGACGCAGGTTGGGATCGGAGAGCTGTTGAGTGATCAGCCAGGGCGACGGCAATCCTACGGGGAATACGTACTGGGCGTATTCGAAACTCAGGTTGCGATCGGGCAGCCAGGCCAGTACCGAATCCCTGAGTTCGCCCGGTTGATGCAAGGCGTACAGTAGATTCTGTCGCGACGGGAATTGCCTCAAGGTCGGCTCAAACAGCGGGCGGTACAGAATGCACGGACCATTGTCCGGATCGCCCGGGCCGATGATGAACATGTTGGTGACCGTGTCCGCGGCGCTGACCAGTCGATGCTGCGGGATCAACGTCAGTGGGCAGATGGAAATCCGCTGTGAAGACACAACGGGTTCGCCGACCAATTGGCGAATGTAGGCAAAACCGGTTTCATCAAAACCGTTCTGCGCGCGAACCTTGTTTTCCAGCGCGGCAAGGGGCAGCAACAGGCGCAACTGCTGGTGATATAGCGCTGCCTGACGCGCCGACTCCTGTGGGTCGTCGAGTAACCTGCGCTTGATCAACTGCGGGTAGACCTGACCGATATCCACTTGCTTTGACAGCCGCACCAACAGATCGACTGTCAGCCAGGCCGGCACAGGCTCGCCGTGTTTGAAACGCAGACTGGCCTGATAAGGCGTGGTGTTTTCCAGGGCGAATTCGCCCAGGGAGCGCGAATAGGTGTCGAGCACGTTGGGCAACGTCAGATCACCGGCGGTAAAGCTGTTGGTGATGCTGATCTCGAGATCATCCAGCGGCAGGGCGGCGGCGCCTTCGGCGTGTTTGTCGCGAACAATCGCTTCGTGCATCAGCCGCTGGGCAAAACGGTCGATAGGTTCGATCAGATCTCTGCTGATTTTGACCCGCGGGTCGCGGTACAGCTTGCCCAGGCCGGTGATGTATCGACTGTAAGCGGCGAGGTCTTTGGCGGAGGCGTTGTGCAGCCAATCCGGAATTGCTGCGTCGAGTTGATCGAGTCGGGCCTGCTCGTCGACAGGCATCACCGACTCCGTCAGGGTGGCCGCAGCGGAGGGGTTGTCGCTGTCACTGGCGCTGATCGCGACAATGGCGTCGAGCTGCGAAGCCACCAATGCCCAGGCCATGTGATCAAAGATGTTGCCGTCAGGCTCGAACAACCGCCACTGCATCGGATGCCCGTCCAGCTGTTCGGAGAGGCGCGAGGGCAACGACGCCCCCAGCGCATCCATCGACGCAAACGACTCGTAGCCGCTCTCGATGGTGTACATCAACACCCGCTCGTGCCCTTCGTGAAGAGCGCGAATGACCAGCGCGCCACCGAGCAACAGATGAGTTGCGCCAGCGCTTTCGAGAATGTCGATATCAATCAGCCCGGCCTGAATGTCGCTGAAGTCACCCTGAGTTGCCAATCGAATGTTCTTGTCCGGCGTGGTGAAAATCAGCCGGGCCAAGGCACATTCTTCGGTGTTCCAGCCCTGCACCTGGTTGACGTCCAGGGCTGTGCGCAAAGAGTCGGCAAGTGCTTGCCAATGCGGTTCGGAGCGGCTGCTGCTGTTCCAGAAATCCAGTTGGCGCTCCTGATACTCGACGAACAACAGCGGCGCGTACTCATTAAGCAGGCGGCCGATCTCTTCGATGTCGACGGCCAGATGCGTCGGCGTTGGCGCGTCGGGTTCTGTGGTCAGGAAGTGTTCAGCGGCAAGAAAGTTGGCTGAGGCGCCGTACAAATTCAGGCGTACCAACGCGTGGCTCAGGGATTCAAAACGAGTGGTGTCGGCAACGATCTGATGGTCTTGTTCACGCCATTGCGGTGTACCGATCATGCACTTGTCAGGATTCAGCGCGAGCTCGGGATATAACCCGTTCAAGGCTTCGCTGAGCATTTGCGTAGCGACACCTGCCAGCGTCGGACCATGGCTGGTCAGGTTGACCAGACGGCTTTTATCGAGCAATGGCGTGGACGGGCTGGAAGCCAATGTGATGACCGGATTCATGCGTGAGCCTGCGATGTGGAAGGTGTGGTAACAGCAAAGAACAGGTTTTTTGCCAGTTGCACGCCGATCTCGCTGCGGTAGATGGCAATCACATCCTGTGTGCTGGATGCACTGCTCAGGTTGTAGGCTCCGCCCAACAGGCGCTGGTCTCGGGTCTTGAGGTGGGCGGCGCTGAACAACTCGGCAACCGTGTCGGCGCGCTCGTAATGAAAGTGCGCGTACCACAGCACGGCGTTGGTTTTGCGGTCGCGAATTTCATATTCCTGCAGAAAGTCTTTCCTTGGGCCTTTGAGCCGACGCCGACCGGCAATCACTGCGATCGTCACCTCTTGCTGCGCCACCAGCCATTCGACGCGCGGCGCTGTGGGCAACTGGCGTTTGGTCATGCTCACGCGCAGTGAATGCCCCTCGGTTTTGAGCTGCTTCACCGCCGCGTCGAGGTTTTCTTTGAGCAGGGTCGCGGTGTTCGCCTGGGCATTTGAAGAGGGCGCAGAACGCAACGCCTGTTCGATGGCCCTGGCGGTATCGTGCAACTGATTGGCGTGGTGGTTCAGCGATTCTTCGACTTCGATCGGCAGCCGGTTCGCTTCATGAGCGAGGCTTTTTTGCCGTTCGATAAAGCCCGGCAGCGCATCCAGCAAGGATTGCCCCGAGTTCATCAGGCTGCTCAAACTTATCGGTGGCAGGATTTTCGGAGGTTTGCTGCGCAGGCGTTGCACCCAAACGCCCGGTTCCTTTTTGTGAAAGGTTGCCAGTACTCTGCCGGTCAGGCTGGCTTTGACATCCGCCAATTGCACGTGACCCTCGGCTTCTTTGCGTGGCACCGCGAGCTGAGTGCCTTTGAAGCGCGTTTTGATGGCTTTCTTTACCGGCGCGCGTGACGGGCCGGGCTGTGGCTGCTGAGGTCCACGGTCACGCAACAGTTGAGTCAGTTGGTGGGTGCTTTGCTGGCTGAATTCGCTGATGTGTAATTGCAATTGCTCAAGCTGATCGGGTATCAGCTCTGCGGCTGACTGCAGCGCAAGATCGCGTAATCGCGAGTCGATGATGGCGAACTGATCGACCAATGCATTGAGCGGCTCGATACGTTGGCTATCGCTGAGGACATGATCCTCACGTTGCAGATCCAGCGAGTTCTGAATCGCCAGATCGGCTTCGTCGACCAGACGTTCGAGGTTTTCCCGAACAGCGTCCAGCCTGGCGCTGTTGCCTTCTTTGACGCAGAACGGACGCGTCAGCGTTACCCGTAGCGCTTTCATGTCCGGTACTTCGTACTCCGGCAGTTTTCTCTTGAAATCACTGGCAACTTGCGCGGCTTCTTTGCCGAGAATGTTCAGTTCGAGAAAACTCGCTTGAGCCATTTCTGTACGCTGGATCATCAGGGTGGTCAGTCTGAGCATCTCTTTGTAAGGGCCCAGATCAGCCGGCTTGATCCCTAGCTCCTCACCGGCCAGCAGCCTCAATGTCTCGTTCAGCGACGACTTGAATGCCGTTTCGATCTGATCGATCCACGACTGATTGAAAAACAGCTGGGTTCTGAGCATCTCGATCATCGAGGCGCGGTAACGCGGAACGGCATCGAAGCGGTTCAGCTCTTTGACCGAGCTGATGGCGCCGTCGTAGGCGCGGATCTGTGCTTCAAGCTTTTGCAGAAATACCGTTTCGTGGGCGGGATAGGTCGCATCCGGCGCACTGAGCATCGCCTTGCGCGCAGCGACCAACGCCGCCTTCGTCGGCCCCAGCTGGTTGTCGAATTGTTTAAGTTGCTGGCGCAGTTCGTCGACCCGCTGTGCATTCTTGCGCAGCACTTCGGCTCTGCGGCTTTTGAGCCCGCCACCGCGCAACCGCAGGCGCGTATCGATGAACCAGCGCCCCTGAAGGTTATGTACCAGCAGGGGCCCCGGGCGTGGTGGCTGGTGGCGGGAGTCGATGATCTGTACATCGTGCTGGTCGTTGAGTTGAACCTCGAACCAGCGCGATCCGACATTGGCGTAGAGCTTGTCGTCGCTGGCATAGAGGTGTTGTTGCGGGCCCTCATTGATGGGTTGTCCCAACTCGGGCGGCTTGCTGATGGCAAAGCGTTCCAGAGCCTGACCAAGGCTGACGGGCGTGCGATTGAGCGCGCCATCGCTATGGATTGCCAATTGATGGCTGGCCGGCAAGTCGACGGATGAAATGTCCGCGAGCTGTTTCATCTGGATTTTCGCCGGGTGCACAGGTGTTTCAACGACTGTGTTTTTGACCTGCGCTTCGGTTTCGCCGATCCGGCGAGTCGGCCTGCCCCGCGTGGCCGCGCGATGGGCCAGCACCATGGCCAATTGCAGAAGCAGGTCAGTGAGGGCGTGGGCAGCCAGTTCGTGGTCGTCGTTTTGTGCAGCTTCAAGTGTTTGCTGCAGGTCATCGAAAATCTGCCAGATCCACACCGCCGCGCCGAAAGTCGGATTGAGAAATGGCAGCACCGCGTTAAACAGTTTCCACGCACCCAGTTTCAGCGTCGCCCAATGACTTTCGGCGTTTGATACCGATTGCCGGTCGGCGAGATCGATCAGCGCGTGGGCATTGGCCTTGAACAAAGCAGGCAGGTAATCACCGGCCAGTACGTCGCCGCCCAGCCTCACCGGTCTATTGAGGTTGACGTTAAGCAGCGGATTGGTCAGCAGCTCGGCGAGCACCGCGAGGTCGGGCAAGTCGCCGTGGAAAATGTAGTTTGAATAAGTGGCGCGCACTCGATCCGGCAACCAGGCGAGTACCGATTCGCGGATCTTTTTCGAATGCTTGATGGCGTAGATCAGACTCGCCGGTGTCGGGTACTGAGTCAGTGCGTTATCCAGCAGTGGCCGGTAGAGCAGGCACGGGCCTCTAGTCGGGTCACGCGGGCCGATCACGAACATGTTGATGACGGAATCAGCGCCGTCATCGGCCTGTTGGTCAAGGACGAACGACAGTGGCCGGATGACGATTTCCTGATCGTCGACGCGGCGACTTTCACCGTCGGTACTCATCACCGCGACGACGTAACGATAACCCTGCTCATCAATGCCGCCTTCGCCACGGATCTTGTTTTGCAGCGCGAGCAGCGGCAGTTGCACTCGCAAGTGACGGCTGTACAGATCCTCCAGATAGGCCGACTTGACCGGGTCATCGATCAGTCGATCCTTGATCCGCGCCGGATAGGTTTTACCGACATTGAGCGTGGTGACCAGCTCTTCGACATAGGCGGTCGTCAGCCAGTGGGGAACGCTTTGCGCGCCGAGGAAATACAGTTCTTTATCGCCCAACGGTTCCGCGATCAGGTTTTCCAGAGCCAGTTCGGCCAGGCTCAGGATCAGCGTCTCGCTGGTGCCGGTGGCCTGAGTGCCCCAGACCACCGGGCTGGTGATGCGGATACGCAGATCTTCAAGTTTCAGGTCTTTGGCTTCGGGGTGTTTTTTTTGCATCAGCAAGCTGATGTTGTTCAGAGCAAAACGCTGAATCGGCGGGATGTCATCTTCAAATGAAGTGGCACTGTTCTGCCGTATGGCGGCCAGCTCCATGAGGTGGCGGCTGAACGCACTGAGGTCGTTGGAATTCGCTCGGCTCAGCCACTCTGGTAATAACGGGTCGATGCGATTGAAGCGCGCGTCGTTGTTGTGCGCGTGGTGGGCGTTGGTGTCGTGGGCAGTGCTTGCCGCGTTGTCGCTGAAATCGAGCTCGCCCAGCGCCTGAGCCTGGAGGGCGATCAAGGTGCAAGCCTGGGTGTCGAAAAAATTGCCTTCGGGTTCGACTAGCCGCCACTCAAGCGGGCTCTGCGGTGGCAGATCGCCAGCAAACCGGCTCAGGTAGTCGCTCAGTGCGTCCAGTGAAGGATGGGTGCGAAAGCCGAGGACCACCGAGTGGGTGAGGATCAGCGTGCGCTCAGCCTGCATGCCGATGACCACCGCGATGTCCATGATGTTGAGGTGCTGCGCGGCTGCGTCACCGCGATCCAGATCAATCAGGCAGGCCCGCGTCTGGTAAGGGTCATGGGGCTGGCGCAGGGCGCGGTCGGGATAGTTGAACACCAGGCGCGCGAGGGCCAGTTGATCGGCGTCCCAGCCTTTGACCCGCTTGAGGTTCCAGCGGGCGCGCAAGGCCAGCGACAGCTCCACCCAGCGAGGTGTGTCGGAAGTGGTGTGCTGGTTCCAGTAATCCAGCTGCTGTTCCTGATAAGCGGTAAACAGCACCGCGGCCAGTGTGTTGAGCTGCCGGCCGATGACATCGATATTGACGGGCAGCTGGATGGACGGGTTGGCGCTCGGTTGTCGGGTCAGGAACTGTTCACCGTCGATGTACATCACCGGTTTGCTGGCGATCACGTGCCACAGCAGGGCGTCGGTCAGGGACTCGAAACGGGTATCACCGGCGATGATCTGCTCACCGTCGCTGATCCAGGAGGGCGTGCCGACCATGACCAGATCCGGGTCAAGTTCAAGGGCCGGGTACAGCTCGGCCAGTGCCGAGCGCAGCACCGTTGCGGCGACTTCACGCAGGGCCGGGCCAGTGACCAGCTGTGTCAGCAGGTCGCTGGGTGGGGCGGACTTGGGTTGAGAATCGGGCTCGTTGTTGAGCATGTTCAGATCCTTCTGACGATGAGGCTGCAAAACGCAGCATCGGATTCGCGAAGGTAGCGGGGGGTCTTTGGCGTTTGGTGGTAACTATTTATCGCAGGCAAAAAAAGACCCGCGCAGTGGCGGGTCAGTTTATGCGCCAGTCTGTCGGGTTTATTGCTCGAAACCTTCCAGCACATTCACCGCGTTGATGCCGATTTCTTCGACTGCGTAACCGCCTTCCATGACGAACAGGGTCGGCTTGCCGAGAGCGGCAATGCGTTGGCCCATTGCCAGATAATCCGGGCTGTCGAGTTTGAACTGCGAGATCGGATCGTCCTTGAACGTATCGACGCCGAGCGACACGACGATGACGTCGGCGCCGTAGCGGTCGATTTCGTCGCAGGCCTGTTCCAGCGCTGCGCTCCAGACGTCGTAGCCGGAACCGGCGGGCAGCGGATAGTTGAAGTTGCAGCCTTCACCGGCGCCTTCACCGCGCTCATCGTCGTAGCCGAGGAAGAACGGGAATTCCGCTTCCGGGTGGCCGTGGATCGAGGTGAACAGCACATCGCTGCGCTCGTAGAAGATCGACTGCGTGCCGTTGCCGTGGTGATAGTCGACGTCGAGGATCGCAACCTTCTTGTGGCCCTGGTCGAGGAAGGCTTGTGCGGCAATGGCGGCGTTGTTGAGGTAGCAATAACCGCCCATCAAATCGCTGGCGGCGTGGTGTCCCGGTGGGCGGCACAGGGCGAAGGCCGCACGAGCGCCGCGCTGGATTGCCGCTTGCGCGGTGAGGGCTACTTGCGCCGCGCTGTACGCCGCTTGCCAGGTGCCGGCGGTGATCGGTGCGCCGCCGTCGAAGCTGTAATAACCGAGCTGGCCATGCAGGCTGGTCGGTTTGATCGCGCGCAGGGTGCGCGCCGGCCAGGTGTAGGGCAGCAAGTC
This sequence comes from Pseudomonas sp. GM80, assembly GCF_000282515.1. GTDB lineage: Bacteria > Pseudomonadota > Gammaproteobacteria > Pseudomonadales > Pseudomonadaceae > Aquipseudomonas. The sequence goes on along the minus strand of NZ_AKJD01000042.1, from coordinate 111,152 downwards.
GCCGTCGGTGTTGAACTCAGTCCAGCGAGCCCACGCGCCTTTGAAGAAGTCGAGGTAGTCGCGGCTGTGGATGCGGGCGATCGGTTCGAGGCCGAAATCCTTGGGTGCTTCGACCGGGCCGAGGTTCTGGTTTTGTACGCGTTGCAGCACGTGGTCGGCGCGCGAGGGCATTTCGAAGCACGGCTTGAGCTGGCCATCGATCAGTTCGCAGCGGCCATGGTGCAGGTGGTGATCGTCTGAGTAGATCGTCAGCATTTGTTGTTCTCCGCAAGGCTGGTTCGGTTGCCCCCAGTGTTGCGGCGCGCGGCGAATCAGAAAACGGCAGGAGAGGCCAAAAGGGGACTGATCTGGCCAAAACCTCTGACCGCAATTCGCCCCTCGATGGTGTCAGGCGCCCCGACGGGGCGCCCGCAAGGTTAGCGCTACGTCGGCGTCTTGCCGGCGGCTGCCTGATGCTGGTCGAGTACCTCCAGCCAGTCCTGGCGATCACGTTGTTTCAGCACTTCGCGCAGCTTGCCGTAGGCATCGCCAGTGCAGGCGTCGCCCAGCATCGGGTCGGCGCCTTTCTCCAGCATCAGGGTGAACAGCTGCAGAACTTGCTGACGAGCGAGCTCTTTGTCCATGTCGCTCCTGGGTGTCTCGCTGGCCAGCAGATACAGCGCCGAATCCATGCGATCACGTCCGTAGCAGCGTCCGGCGGGGTAGAGCAGATTCAGCTGCGCGCCGGCTTCGACCAGACGTTTGGCGGCCGAATAGTTGTTGCGGTAGATCGCTTCGTACAGTGCGGTTCGTTGTTCTTTGCTCTGCCGCCGATCAAGGTTTTGCGGGTGCTCGAACAACCAGTTGAACAGCGCATCGTCGTTTTGCGACACGCGCTGCATCAGCAACGTTTCGCCCCGTGCATCGGGTTCGTCGATGGCGGCACCGGCACTGAGCAGAAACTGCGTGCGTTGGCCCTTTTGTGGATCCTTGTCAGCCTTGAGGTCCTTGTTGAAGGCCTGCATCACCAGCGGCTCGTTGCCGTTGATCCCGCTGGTGGCGGCGCCACGCTCGAGCAACAGACGGGCAATGGCGAAGTTCGGTGCATCCAATGCGTGGGCCAGGGCACTGCGGCCATCCTCGCCTTGGGTTTTCGCCTGCAGGCCACTGTCGAGGAGCTGTTTTACCAGGGCCTCGTTTTGCTGGTCGACAGCCTCGATCAATGGCCATTGTGCCTGGCAGGCCTGAGGATCAGCCTGAGTGAGGCCAAGCCGTTGAATCACGCGCTCGGGAACGCTCAGATTGCGTTGCAGGCGCAAACTGCAATAAATCCGGTAATACTCCTGCGCCAACGCGTATTGCGTGGTGTAGGCCGGCGCTTTTTCATAGCCCTTCCAGGCCTGATCGGCGAGGTTGAGGTACACCGGGATGCGTTGCGGCGCGCGGCGCACGACCTCCAGCAGCCACTGTCGGGAGCCTTCGTCCGGCGCCAGTTCGCTTTTCCAGTAGGCAATATCGTTGAGCTGGCCGACGAAATCCTTTTGGTCGGCGCCGATGCGGCGATAGTCTTGATTCAGAAACAGCTCATCGACCTTTTTCAGGCCCGGGCCTTTGTCGCTGGCCTTGCTCAGTTGCTGATGCAGTTCCCACAGTTGCAGGGCGCCGTCACCCGCCAGGTAAGGTTGCGGGTCAACCACGATGCTCAGCGGCGCTTCGGGAACGTCATGGCGCATGGCGTCGCGGGCGCCTTCGATGCCTTTGAGCCAAGTGTCGAGTACCGGCGCCGGCGTCTCTTGCAATGGCTGGAACGCAAGCATGTGCTCGCCGCGAACTCGTCCCAGTGCCAGCAGCGGTTCACCGGGTGTACGCCAGTCGATCAGCAGATAGCGTTTGGTTTCCCAGCCATTGGTTTTGAGGCAGTCGAAACTCATCGTATCGACCACGATGCCCGGTGCGATGTCGGTGCGCATGGCCGACGATGACAGGTTCATGTACTGGTATTCGGTCACGCAGCTGTGAAACTCATCAGCGGTCAGCAGCGGGATCGGCCCTAGCTTGTGCAAACGTTCGCGGTAGTTCTCATCGCTGTAGACGTTCAGATAGAAAAGGCCACGAAAACCGCTGATCAAGCCCGTCAGCGGTTTTGCCGCATCGAGGGTCTGGGCAGCGGCGGGGAGCGGGATGATGGTTTTTCCGTCTTCGGGTGCATCGACAGTCGGGTGTGGCGGGCGGCCCCACCAGTCCAGTTGAATGGCGTGGGCGCCTACAGGCAAATTGAGCAAAACGGCGAGCAAGGCAAGGCGTGAGCAGCGGCGGAAAAGAGGCATCAAGCAAAAACACCGGCAACGTGGTTGGCTGCGTAATGTAGTGCAGATGATGGCACGGTGCCTGATTTATCTTAAGTGCGGAACTGGCTCGGGGCGACGCCGCTCCAGCGCACGAAGGCGTGGCGGAAGCTGGCCGTCTCGCTGAAACCCAGCGTTTCGGCAATGCGATAGATCGGCAGTTGGTCCTCACACAACATCTGCTTGGCCCGCTCGAAGCGCAGCTCATCGAGCAGTTCCTGATAGCTGCTGCCCATGTCCTTCAGGTGCCGGCGCAACGTGCGTGGTGAGCACTTCATCTGCTGCGCCAATCCTTCCAGCCCCGGTGCGGCATTCAACTGCGCACTGAGCAACTGCCGTATCCGCCCCAGCCACGCCTGACGCCCGGTGAACTCAAGATTCTGCTTGCGGCAACGTTCGGCCATGGCTTGGTGGGTAATGGCATCCGCCAAAGGCAACGGTTGATCGAGCCAGTGGCGGTCGAAGGCGAACGCGTTGTCCTTGGTGGCGAAGTGCAATGGCGATTCGAAGTGCTCGGCGTAACGGTCGCGGTAATCCGGCGCTGGGTGTTCGAACCGCGTGGCAAGCAAGGGCAGAGGATGCCCGAGCAGGTCATCGCAAATCACCTTCAGCGAGACCAGGCAGAACTCGGCATTGAACACCGCCATCGCCGGACTTTCGCGATAGTCCGCCGCAACGAACCAGACGCGCTCGCCATCGTCTTCCAGGCTCAGTTCGAAAAGTGTTCCCAACAGCGCCGGATAACGGATCGCCAAACGCAAAGCGTCACCGAAGGTGGCACAGGTCAGCAGCGCGTAACCGAGGATGCCGTAGCAGGAAACGTGCATGCGCCGGCCCAGTTCCAGACCGATATCGCGCTTGAGCGCGACCGCGTTGGCGCAGACCTGCATCTCCTGGTTGGTGGTGATGCGGGTGTCGGCCCGGTGCAAATCCGCGGCACTGATGCCGCTACCGGCGAGCAGCGCCTCGCTCGACAGGCCTTCGGCTTTGAAGGTGTTGAGGATTAGCGAGACAGCGTTAAGGGTGGTGAGGTGGGAGTGCAGCATGGGATCTTCCAGCCGTGGGATGGCTGGAATGCAGCAATTTATATGCCGTACGCGGTCCTTGTAGGAGCAAGGCTGCCCGCGAAGAACGATGACACGGTGTATCTGTGTCATCGAGGTGGGCCCTTCGCGGGCAAGCCTTGCTCCTACAAGGGCGGGGTGGTGTCAGAGGAGTTCGCCGCAGAGGTCGAGTTCGATCAGGCGGCGCACTTCTTCAGTTTCAAGCCCAGCACCGAGCAACCCGTGCAACTTGCCAAACGCCGCCTCACGGGTCATGCCGCCACCGGACAACACGCCAACCCCACGCAAGCGGCTGCCCGCCTCATACACATCCAGCTCAACCCCACCTTCATGGCATTGCGTCACGGCAACGACTACCACGCCGTTATCTCGCGCACGGCCGAGGCTCGCCAGAAACTCCGGGTTATCGCTCGGCCCGGTGCCGCTGCCGTAGCATTCCAGCACCAGACCCTGAATGCCGCTGTCGAGCAAACCATTGAGGACTTCGGCGCTAATGCCTGGGAACAGTGGCAATACCGCAATCTTGGCCAGTTGTTTTGGCTGGTTGTAGTTCAATGACGCTGGAATCGAAGAGGCTTTCACACCGCCACCCTGACGCTCCAGACGCTTGAACGGATGACGGCCAAAGCTGCGCACTTTCGCGCAACGGGTCGGCGCCAGGAGTTCGCCGTGGAAGTACAAATGCACGCCCGGCGCCAGGCCTTGGCCGAGGGCAACCAGCGCGCCACCGAGGTTTTCCCAGGCATCGCTGTCGGTCACGCCCGCCGGCAGCATCGAGCCGGTGAAGCACACTCGTGCGTGCAGGCCGAGCAACTGGAAGCTCATCGCCGCGGCGCTGTAGGCCAGGGTGTCAGTGCCGTGCAGGATCAACACGCTGTCGCAACCTTGCACATCCACCGCATCGACTACCGCTTCACGCAGTTGCTGCCAATAGGTCGGGGTCATGTTGGCGCTGTCGATCAGCGGCGACATCTCGCGAAAGCGCCACTGCGGCACGACGAGTTCAGGCTGGCTGTGCAGGTAGTCGCGCATCCGCGCCTCAAAACCGGACGCCGGGGCCAGGCCGTTGGCACTGGCCTGCATGCCGATGGTGCCACCGGTGTAGAGCACCATGACGTTTTGAGCGGCGGGATAAGTCGAAGGGTTCATAGGATTCTCCGAAACGATGAGGTCCCTGTAGGAGCGAGCCTGCTCGCGATGGCGTTTCATCATTCAACATTGATGTTGGCTGAAAGACAGCTATCGCGAGCAGGCTCGCTCCTACAAGTTATTGCATCACAATAACTGACGGGCGCAGGGGATGCGCCCGTCATTCACCTGTCAGCGTTGCGCTGCAGGCACGCCTTGCGGCTCGGCTTCAGTCTTGCCGACAGCAGCAGACGGGTTGGCTGGCCAGGCGTTCAGGTCGAGGTCCAGATCGGCAAATTTGCTCGAATCGAACACGGGCTGTTTGACCCCGGCACGGCGCTGGCCGTCGTAGTCGCGCATCACACGCATGCCGACCTTGAACAGCATGGCCAGGGCCACCAGGTTGACGAAGGCCAGGCAAGTCATGGTGATGTCGGCGAAGGCGAACACGGTCGTCAGATCCTGCATCGAACCCCAGACCACCAGCGCCAGCACCAGGCCGCGGAAAACCATCAGCGCGGCGCGGTTGCGGGTGAGGAACTGCAGGCTGTTTTCGCCCAGGTAGTAGTTGTAGAGGATGCAGGTGAAGACGAACAGCGACAGCGCGACGCTGACGAACATGCGACCCCAGTCACCGACCACGGCGGCCAGCGAGTTCTGGGTCAGGACAATGCCGTCACCTTCGAAGCCCGGGGTGTAGAAGCCCGACAGCAGGATCAGCAGCGCGGTGCAGGTGCAGATCACGAAGGTGTCGAGGAACACGCTGAAAGCCTGAACCACGCCTTGCGCACCCGGGTGCTTCACAGCGGCCACGGCGGCGACGTTCGGCGCACTGCCCAGGCCCGCTTCGTTGGCGAACACGCCACGCTTCACGCCCATGACGATAGCGCTGCCGAGCAGGCCGCCAAAGGCCGGGTCAAGGCCGAAAGCGCTCTTGAAGATGGTTTCCAGCATGGCTGGCACGTGCTCGATCTGGGTGCCGATCACGTACAGGGTCACGCCGATGTAGGCCAGGGTCTTGATCGGAACCAGCAGGTCGGACACCGAAGCGATGCGCTTGATGCCACCGAGGAAGGTAATGGCCAGCAGCACCGCCAGGACGATACCGGTGTGGCGCGGGTCGAAGGCAAAGGCGTTCTGCAGCGAGTGGGTCACGGTGTAGGACTGCAGGCCGATGAAGGCGAAGCCGTAGGTGACCAGCAGCAGAACGGAGAACACCACTGCCATGCCTTTGAGCTTCAGGCCGTGCTGAATGTAGTAGGCCGGGCCGCCACGGTACAAGCCATCGCCATCGGCGCGTTTGTAGACTTGGGCCAAAGTACATTCGAAGAAGCTGCTGGACATGCCGACCAGCGCGGTGACCCACATCCAGAACACTGCACCTGGACCACCGAGGGTCACGGCGATGCCGACACCGGCGATGTTGCCTGCACCCACTCGGCCGGCAAGGCTGAGCATCAGGGCCTGAAACGAGCTGAGTTGCCCGGCGCTGCCCTTGAGGCTGTCGCGGAACACCGCGAACATGTGGAAGAAGTGACGCAATTGAACGAAACGCGAGCGAATCGTGAAGTAGCTACCGAGCCCGACAATGAGCACGATCAGTACTTTCCCTGAGAGGAAGTCGTTAATGACTTCGAGCATGGATTTTTCCTCGCTGTTTATTGTGTAAGCAAATGCTGGATGGAAGAAATATCGTGTTACACCGGTGTGCGCACGGCACGACAGGTGAGGCGAAGGTTTCGTCCCGGATCCATTTCGCGGGTTTGTTATTAGTTCGGGTTTCGCATGGGTTGTGGCCTCGTTACCGACGACCGCTCACGCGAAGAGGGGCGGCACTATACCGATCAGTGACGCGCCCGTCTGCACGGTAGTGGTGCAAGCGACGAAACGAGGCTTTGAAACACCCGGCGTTACCGGCGCCGGGCTTGTACAGGAACTGCTCCTCTGCTGAAGCAAACCCTGTGGCGAGGGGATTTATCCCCGTTCGGCTGCGAAGCAGTCGCAAAACCATCGCACGCGGTGTACCTGATACATCGCGATTGCAGGTTTTGGGGCCGCTTCGCGACCCAACGGGGATAAATCCCCTCGCCACAAGGGCTTACCTCGACATAAAGCAGTCCCCTGACATACGGGTCTCAGGATCAAATAGTTAAAAAAAAGGGCCTGGGGACTAAATCCCCAAGCCCTCAAAAGGTGAGAGGTGTCTAGTCCCTCGACCTGGTGAGCGGTGCTACAAATTACGCATCGGTTCAGCCTTTCAGCGGAACCAGACGCGGAGCAATCATGTTTTCCGGGCGCAGGATGTCGGCGAGCATGGCTTCGTCGAGCAGACCTTCTTCGCGCACCAGTTCCAGCACGCCGCGGCCGCTTTCAAGGGCGAGACCGGCGATGCGGGTGGCGTTTTTGTAGCCGATGTACGGGTTCAGTGCGGTGACCAGACCGATCGAGTGCTCGACCAGTTCACGGCAGCGCGCTTCGTTGGCGGTGATGCCGACGATGCAGTGCTCGCGCAGCATGTCCATGGCGCGTTGCAGCAGGCGGATCGAGTCGAAGATCTTGAAAGCGATCAGTGGCTCCATCACGTTCAGCTGCAGTTGGCCGCCTTCGGCTGCCATGGTCAGCGCCAGGTCGTTACCGATGACCTGGAACGCAACCTGGTTCACAGCTTCCGGGATGACCGGGTTGACCTTGCCAGGCATGATCGAGCTGCCTGGCTGACGCGCTGGCAGGTTGATTTCGTTGATGCCGGTGCGTGGGCCGCTGGACAGCAGGCGCAGGTCGTTGCAGATCTTCGACAGCTTGACCGCGGTGCGCTTGAGCATGCCGGAGAACAGCACGAAGGCGCCCATGTCGGAAGTCGCTTCGATCAGGTCGGCGGCTGGAACCAGCGGTTGACCGCTGATCAGGGCCAGACGCTGAACAGCCAGCGCTTGATAACGCGGGTCGGCGTTGATGCCGGTACCGATCGCGGTGCCGCCCAGGTTCACTTCAGTCAGCAGTTCCGGGGCCAGCGTCTTCAGACGGGCCAGGTCTTCGCCCATGGTGGTGGCGAAAGCACGGAATTCCTGGCCGAGGGTCATCGGCACGGCGTCTTGCAGCTGGGTACGGCCCATTTTCAGGACGTGATCGAATTCTTTACCCTTGGCCGCAAACGCTTGAATCAGGCTGTCGAGGCTGGCCAGCAGGGTGTCGTGACCGAGCAGCAGACCCAGGCGGATCGCCGTCGGGTAAGCGTCGTTGGTCGACTGCGCCATGTTGACGTCGTCGTTCGGGTGCAGGTACTGGTACTCGCCTTTCTCGTGACCCATTGCTTCGAGGGCAATGTTGGCGATCACTTCGTTGGCGTTCATGTTGGTGGAAGTACCGGCGCCACCTTGAATCATGTCGACCACGAACTCTTCGTGGTAATCACCGCGGATCAATCGGGCACAGGCTTCGCTGATGGCAGCGTGCTTGGCTTCGCTCAGGTGACCCAACTCGCGGTTGGCGTCAGCAGCGGCCTGTTTGACCATTGCCAGACCGACAACGAGTTTTGGGTAATGCGAAATCGGAACGCCGGAGAGACGGAAGTTGTTCACCGCTCGCAGGGTCTGGATGCCGTAATACGCTTGAGCCGGTACTTCGAGGGCGCCAAGCAGGTCGTTTTCTGTGCGGAAAGATGCAGCGGAGGACATGATAGAAATCATCTCGATATGGACCCGGTCTGTGCCGGAACGCTGCGAATGCTAGGCTTGTGCGAATTTTTGGGCCAATGCTGTTAAGCACTGGCCTATGCACATTCGGCATAATGCCCGTGTGACGCCGCGTGCGCGGCAGACGTGTGACCTGTTTTGGTGCGTGTCCGGGAGGACGTGATGAATCTGGAAAGCAAATGGCTCGAGGACTTCAGTGCCCTGGCCGCCACCCGCAGCTTCTCGCAGGCCGCTGAACGACGCTTCGTGACCCAGCCGGCCTTCAGCCGGCGGATCCGCAGTCTCGAAGCGGCGCTGGGGCTGACGTTGGTCAACCGCTCGCGCACGCCGATCGAGCTGACGGCGGCGGGGCAATTGTTTCTGGTGACCGCGCGCACCGTGGTTGAACAGCTCGGCGAAGTGCTGCGCCATTTGCATCATCTGGAAGGCGGGCAGGGCGAAGTGATGCAAGTCGCTGCCGCTCACTCCTTGGCGCTGGGTTTCTTCCCGCGCTGGATCGCGCAGTTGCGCAATGAAGGGCTGAACATCGCCACGCGGCTGGTCGCGACCAACGTCGGCGATGCGGTGCATGCCTTGCGTGAAGGGGGCTGCGATCTGATGCTGGCGTTCTACGACCCGGACGCGGCGATGCAGATGGACCCGGAAATTTTCCCGTCGCTGCATTTGGGCCAGACCGAGATGCTGCCGGTGTGCGCGGCGGATGCTGACGGCAAGCCGTTGTTCGATCTGGAGGGAGAGGCGAGCGTGCCGTTGCTGGCGTACAGCGCCGGGGCGTTTCTCGGGCGCTCGGTGAATGGCTTGCTGCGTCAGCGTCAGCTGCGCTTCACCACCATCTATGAAACCGCAATGGCTGACAGCCTTAAAAGCATGGCGCTGGAAGGTCTCGGCATTGCGTGGGTGCCGCAGTTGAGCGTTCGCGCGGAACTGGCTCGCGGCGAGCTGGTGGTCTGCGGCGGCCCGCAATGGCACGTGCCGCTGGAGATTCGTCTGTATCGCTGCGCCTTGGTGCGCAAAGCCAACGTGCGATTGCTGTGGCGCAAGCTCGAAGGCGGTGCTGCACAAGGTACAACCGGAGCCTGAGGTTGATGAAAAACCCTGTGGGAGCTGGCTTGCCAGCGATTGCGGTGGGTCAGTCACCCGCGCTTTTTACTGATGCGACGCCATCGCTGGCAAGCCAGCTCCCACAGGGATCGGGGGATGTCTTTTCGCTGACCTTCAGGTCAATAAAACCGGGGCTTTCGCTCATTTGACAGATGGTCGTTTCAGGGGCTGTTTATTGCTTTCTTTGCGGTATACTGCGCGGCCTTCGGCCGGCACGTCCGGCCATTTTTCGTACAATCAAGCCACGCAACCTGCGTGGCTTGTTGTTTTATGACGCGCCTGCGGGCGCTCCAGAGAGAAGAGGCGCGACGATGAGTGCACTGGTTGGCGTGATCATGGGCTCCAAGTCCGATTGGTCCACCCTTAGCCACACCGCCGATATGCTGGAAAAGCTCGGCATCCCGTACGAGGTCAAAGTGGTCTCTGCCCACCGTACCCCGGATCTGCTGTTCCAGTACGCCGAAGAGGCCGAAGGCCGCGGCATCGAGGTGATTATCGCCGGTGCCGGTGGCGCAGCCCACTTGCCAGGCATGTGTGCGGCCAAGACCCATCTGCCGGTGCTGGGCGTGCCAGTGCAGTCGGCCATGCTCTCGGGCGTCGACTCGCTGCTGTCGATCGTGCAGATGCCAGCCGGCATTCCGGTCGCCACCCTGGCCATCGGCAAGGCCGGCGCGATCAACGCCGCGCTGCTCTCGGCGAGCATCCTCGGCGCCAAGCATCCGCAGTTCCACGCGGTACTGAAAACCTTCCGTGCCGAGCAGACAGACAGCGTCCTGGACAATCCAGACCCACGTATTGCCTGAGGTTGTTGAGATGAAGATCGGTGTAATCGGTGGCGGCCAGTTGGGTCGCATGTTGGCCCTGGCGGGCACTCCGCTGGGCATGAACTTCGCTTTCCTCGACCCTGCGCCGGACGCTTGCGCCGCTGCGCTGGGCGAACACCTGCGGGCCGATTACGGCGATCAGGATCATCTGCGCCAATTGGCCGATGAAGTCGATCTGGTGACCTTCGAGTTCGAAAGCGTCCCGGCCGAAACCGTGGCATTTCTTTCGCAATTCGTCCCGGTCTACCCGAGCGCCGAAGCCCTGCGCATCGCTCGCGATCGCTGGTTTGAAAAGAGCATGTTCAAGGATCTGGGCATCCCGACCCCGGCCTTCGCCGACATTCAGTCGCAGGCCGATCTGGACGCTGCGGTCGCTGCGATCGGTCTGCCGGCCGTGCTGAAAACCCGCACCCTGGGTTACGACGGCAAGGGCCAGAAAGTCCTGCGCAAGCCGGAAGATGTGGTCGGCACCTTCGCCGAACTGGGCAGCGTTGCCTGCCTGCTGGAAGGCTTCGTGCCGTTCACCGGTGAAGTCTCGCTGATCGCGGTGCGCGCCCGCGATGGCGAAACCAAGTTCTATCCGCTGGTACACAACACCCACGACAGCGGCATTCTCAAGCTGTCCGTTGCCAGCACTGATCACCCGTTGCAGGCATTGGCCGAAGACTACTCGAGCCGTGTGCTCAAGCAGTTGAACTACGTCGGCGTGATGGCGTTCGAGTTCTTTGAAGTTGACGGTGGCCTCAAGGCCAACGAAATCGCCCCGCGCGTGCACAACTCCGGGCACTGGACCACCGAAGGCGCCGAGTGCAGCCAGTTCGAAAACCATCTGCGCGCCGTTGCCGGCCTGCCGCTGGGTTCGACGGCCAAGGTTGGCGAGAGCGCGATGCTCAACTTCATCGGCGTGGTACCGCCGGTTGAGAAGGTCATCGCCATCGACGATTGCCACCTGCATCACTACGGCAAAGCGTTCAAGGCCGGGCGCAAGGTCGGTCACGCCAACCTGCGCTGCGCGGACATGGCCACGCTGCAGGCGCAGATCATCAAGGTCGAAGCGCTGATCGCCGAGTAAAACAGTTTCATGTGGCAGCGGCGGAACCATTCAGGGGCCGCCGTTCTCTCATGGCAGGATGCCAAAGTCTGACTAGGCTTCGCATATCTACTACTGAGAGGGAATTGCCATGGGAATTATCGGAACCATCTTTATCGGCTTGATCGTCGGCCTGCTGGCTCGGTTCCTGAAACCGGGCGATGACAGCATGGGCTGGATCATGACCATCCTGCTCGGTATCGGCGGTTCGCTGGCGGCCACTTACGGCGGCCAGGCTCTGGGCATCTATCACGCGGGCGAGGGCGCAGGTTTCATCGGCGCACTGGTTGGCGCAATCGTGTTGCTGGTGATCTACGGCCTGATCAAAAAGAACTGATCCAAAGCGACAAAGCCCTCTCTGCCAAAGTGGCCGGGAGGGCTAGAATGCTCGGCGATTCAGCGTTCATTCCTTTCTATACCGAGCACCTTCATGCGCCGTCTTCTGTTGACTCTCCTGTTCCTGGGCAGCGGTTTGGCCCACGCCGGCGAACTGCCGGAAACCGACTGGCTCGAACTGATGCCCAAGTCGGACCAAAAGGCCCTCGAGGCCATGCCTGAAATCGACCACAACTCCCCGGAAGCCACCGGCACCTTCACCGAGAAGGGCGGGATGAAGCAGGCCAAAGGTCTGCCGGCGGTGATGTATTCGACCAAAACCGTGGCGTCGATGAACGACAAACACATCCGCATCGGTGGTTATCCGGTGCCGCTGGAGTCTGACGCCAAGGGCCGCAGCACGCTGTTCTTCCTCGTGCCTTATCCGGGCGCTTGCATTCACGTGCCGCCACCGCCGCCGAATCAACTGGTGCTGGTGCGTTATCCGAAGGGTTTGAAGCTGGACGATATCTATACGCCGCTGTGGGTGACCGGCACGCTGAAAGTCGAGAAGGTCAGCAATGACCTGGCTGACGCGGCGTATGCGCTGGACGCGGACAAGGTGCGGGTGGTGCAGGAATCTGATCTTTAAAACCTGCACATAACACATGTAGGGATTAGCCCATGTGGCGAGGGGATTTATCCCCGATGGGTTGCGAAGCGACCCCGCTTTTAAAAGAGCAGGGCCTGCTGCGCAGTCCATCGGGGATAAATCCCCTCGCCACAAAGGCTCACATCCACATTGGGTTTGGCGGTGTTGGTTAGAGCGGTGTGCTGGCGACACTGACACCCATGGTATGGCTCGCACTCGGTGCCAGCGTGACGATGTCATCCATTACATTCGCCGTCTCGATGCACAACATGCGCTGCCAGCCATCGTTATCCATATCCGCCAGCGCGGCCGCGCGGTCAATCCACGGATTCCAGATCACCGCCGTGCGCGAGCCGGTGCAGGTCAGCACAATGCGTCGTTCCCAGGCCGCGTCGACGATGCTCAGCTGCGGCGGAGCGTCGAGATAGATGCGGTCGGTCTCACCGGCAAACTGCAGGTCACCTTGCTGACGGTTGGTTTTCCAGTCATCCAGCGTCTCGATGTAATTCAAGCCATCGACGCCATCGACGTGCACGTTGCGCACATCGCTGACCGCGAAATAGGTGTGCAGCGCCTGGCTCAGGCTGACGGTGTCACTGCCACGGTTATGGCTGGTCAGGCTGAAACTCAGTTGCTCGGACAAATGCAGGGTCAGGGTCAGATCGACCTGATGCGGCCAGCCCGGCAGGCCGCCTTCGGGGTAGGCCAGTTTGAACTCGACCTTGACGCCGTCAGCCTCTGATTCGATGCCACCCAACTCCCAATCCATCGCCCGCACCAGACCGTGCGCGGACGCCGGTTGCTCACCGGTGTACATGGCCTGCACGCTCTGCGGGTTGCGCTCGAACTTGCCAAACCACGGCCAGCACACCGGAACACCGGCGCGGATGCTTTTGCCTGTCTTGAAGTCGGCCTTGTCGTTGAGCCAGATGATCGGCGGCTGGCCATCGATCTGATAACTGAGGATGTGCGCGCCTTGCTGGGCCACCAGCACTTCGGCCTGACCGTGGCGGATGCGCCAGCAGTTCAGTTCATCCAGTTTCACGGCTTCAACGTTGGGCGTGTTCATGGGACAGCTCTCGATCAGTAACAAGGACAACAATCGACCGTCAAACGGCCGCGAGGTTTAACGCGCGCGCGGTGGAACCGAGCGTGTGCGACCGCTGCCGTCGATGGCGACGAAGACGAAGACCGCTTCGGTCACTTTACGCCACTCGCTGGACAGCGGATCGTCGCTCCACACTTCGACCATCATCTGGATCGAGCTGCGGCCGATTTCCAGGGTCTGGGTATAAAAGGACAATTGCGCGCCGACAGCGACCGGCACGAGGAACGCCATGCGATCGATGGCAACCGTGGCGACGCGACCGCCAGCGACACGGCTGGCCATTGCGGTGCCGGCCAAATCCATCTGCGCCACCAGCCAGCCGCCGAAAATATCGCCAAAGCCGTTGGTTTCGCGCGGGAGTGCGGTGATTTGCAGGGCCAGGTCGCCTTGCGGGATCGGATCTTCTTGTTCGAGCTCTATCATGCCGGGGGTGCCTCTGACCCGTGACTCTTGTTGGTATTGCGGGTGGTAGCCGTCTTCAGGAAAAACGATTCAGCACCGAACATACTACGTTCGTCACGTTTTCCATAAGCCGCCTGAAGGAGAAACTCTGCGAAACCGGCTAATCCCGAGCAAAGGCCGGGCCAACGACGTTTTCGCACAGCAACCCCCTACAAACCGGAGCAGGTTGCGAGTATATCGGTCGGTAGACTCCACGACGACCATCCGGTTCTGATTTTGACCGTCAAATACGCGCCTCTATGTGCTTTTTCGAACAATTTGCTATGGTGCCGAACCTGCCCAAGCCACCGCCAGCGTTGTTGTGGCGGCAGATCCGACTATAAGAGAAGCCCTTGCCATGACCACAGCGCCTTCGAGCCTCGCGCAGCCCGAGCAACCCGCACGACCGTTGACCCGCAATGACTACAAGACTCTGTCGCTGTCCGCCCTCGGCGGTGCGCTGGAATTCTACGATTTCATCATCTTCGTTTTTTTCGCCACCGTGGTCGGCAAGCTGTTCTTCCCCGCCGACATGCCCGAGTGGCTGCGCCTGATGCAGACCTTCGGCATCTTCGCCGCCGGCTACCTCGCGCGGCCGCTGGGCGGCATCGTCATGGCGCACTTCGGCGACCTGCTGGGGCGCAAGAAGATGTTCACCCTGAGCATTTTCATGATGGCCGTGCCGACCCTGATCATGGGGCTGCTGCCGACTTACGCACAGATCGGCATGTGGGCGCCGATCCTGCTGCTGGTGATGCGCGTGATTCAGGGCGCGGCGATTGGCGGTGAAGTGCCGGGCGCGTGGGTCTTCGTTTCCGAACACGTTCCGCAAAAGCACATGGGTTACGCCTGCGGCACACTCACCAGCGGCCTGACCGCCGGCATCTTGCTCGGCTCACTGGTCGCCACCGCGATCAACAGCATCTATACGCCTGCAGAAGTGTCCGATTACGCGTGGCGGATCCCTTTCCTGCTCGGCGGTGTGTTCGGCCTGTTCTCGGTCTACCTGCGCCGCTGGCTGCATGAGACGCCAGTGTTCGCCGAACTGCAACAACGTAAAGCCTTGGCTGAGGAAGTGCCGCTGCGGGCGGTGCTGCGTGATCATCGCGGCGCGATTGCGATCTCGATGCTGCTGACCTGGTTGCTGTCGGCCGGGATTGTTGTGGTGATCCTGATGACCCCGACCGTGCTGCAAACGGTCTATCACTTCACGCCGACGCAATCGTTGCAATCGAACAGTCTGGCGATCGTGTTCCTGAGCATCGGCTGCATCATTTCCGGTGCGCTGGCGGACCGCTTTGGTGCCGGTCGGGTGTTTGTGTTCGGTTGCCTGGGCTTGCTGATCAGCTCGTGGACCTTCTATCACAGCCTCGCCGCGCACCCGAACTGGCTGTTCCCGCTGTATGCGCTGACCGGGTTTCTGGTCGGCACCATTGGGGCGGTGCCGTATGTGATGGTCAAAGCGTTTCCACCGGTGGTGCGCTTCAGCGGGTTGTCGTTCTCGTACAACGTGGCTTACGCGATCTTTGGTGGGTTGACGCCGATGGTGGTGAGTCTGCTGCTGAAAGAAAGCGCGATGGGGCCTGCTTATTATGTGGCGGTGCTGTGCGCGATGGGGATGCTGGTGGGGGCGTGGCTCTGGAAGAAGGGCCGCTGATCCAGACTTTGCACTGATCGTTCCCACGCTCCGCGTGGGAATGCATCCCGTGACGCTCCGCGTCACCTCTCAAATGCGGACGCAGAGCGTCCATGGCGGCGTTACCACGCAGAGCGTGGGAACGATCTGTCGCGACATGCTGGCCTTTCATCCAATTGTCATATTTCAGCCATAGAGTGTTCACACGGCCTGCTGATACTTGGCCCCGACTTAACACACCCTATCTGCTAGGAGTAAGGCATGAAACTGAAGCGTTTGATGGCGGCAATGACTTTTGTCGCTGCTGGCGTTGCGACTGCCAACGCGTTCGCCGCTGTTGACCCTGCTATCCCGAGCTACACCAAGACCACTGGTGTGTCGGGCAACCTGTCCAGCGTCGGCTCCGATACCCTGGCCAACCTCATGACCCTCTGGGCTGAGAACTACAAAAAAGAATACCCGAACGTAAACATCCAGATTCAGGCCGCTGGCTCCGCCACTGCGCCACCTGCGCTGACTGAAGGCACCTCCAACCTGGGCCCGATGAGCCGCAAGATGAAGGACACCGAACTGGCTGCCTTCGAGCAGAAGTACGGTTACAAGCCAACCGCTATCCCGGTGGCTGTGGATGCCCTGGCTGTCTTCGTACACAAGGACAACCCGATCCAGCACCTGACCATGGAACAGGTTGACGCAATCTTCTCGTCGACCCGTCTGTGCGGCGCCAAAGCCGACGTGAAAACCTGGGGCGACCTGGGTGTGACCGGCGACCTGGCCAACAAGCCAGTGCAACTGTTCGGTCGTAACTCGGTATCGGGCACTTACGGCTACTTCAAAGAAGAAGCCCTATGCAAAGGCGACTACAAACCAAACGTCAACGAACAACCAGGTTCGGCGTCGGTAGTGCAGTCGATCAGCTCCTCGCTGAACGGCATCGGTTACTCGGGCATCGGTTACAAGACCGCTAGCGTGAAAACCGTGGCTCTGGCCAAGAAGGGCGGTACTGACTTCATCGAAGACACCGAAGAAAACGCCCTGAACGGCAAATACCCGCTGTCGCGTTTCCTCTACGTGTACGTCAACAAAGCCCCGAACAAGCCTCTGGCACCGCTGGAAGCCGAGTTCGTGAAACTGGTGCTGTCGAAACAGGGCCAGGAAGTTGTGGTGAAAGACGGCTACATCCCGCTGCCAGCCAAGGTTGCTGCGAAAGCACTGGCTGACCTCGGTCTGCAAGAAGGCGGCGCTGAAGTCGCAAAGAAGTAACCCCGTAGATCCGGGCTAACCCCCGGATCTGCCGGAACCCCTGTAGGAGCTGTCGAGGGAAACGAGGCTGCGATCTTTTGATCTGGCCTCTGACTGCAAGATCAAAAGATCGCAGCCTCGGTTCCCTCGTCAGCGCCTACACAGGTTTCAAACGGTTCCGTACAGGTTCCACGGACACCGCGAACCTTCGAATTCTTTGATCCTCCTCCAGTACCCGCTGGCGGTGGATTTGGTGCGTCACTGCATTGTCATCTTTCTGTCATACAGGATCGCTAGGGTGTGCGCATGAATGATCTGGCCAATTCCCCAATGACTACGACTTCCCCTCCCAAGCGCATTGATTTCAATACGCCTGAGCTGCAACGCAAGCGCCGCATTCGCGCGCTCAAGGATCGCTTCACCCGCTGGTACGTCCTCGTTGGCGGCCTGGCGGTGCTGGCAGCCATCACCCTGATCTTCTTCTTTCTCGCCTACGTGGTTGCGCCGCTGTTCCAGGGTGCCGACCTGACCGCGAAAGACTCGATCACCCCAGCCTGGATGCAGGACGCTGGCAAGCCGCTGATGATTTCGCTCGAAGAGCAGAATCAGGTGGCCATGCGCGTGTCGGACAAAGGCCAGGCGCTGTTCTTCGATATCGACAGTGGCGCTGAACTGAAGCGCGTCGATCTGCCGGTGCCGGCCGGTGCCACCGTGACCTCCATTGGTGAAGACCAGCCGGGGCAACCGCTGGTGGCCGTGGGCCTGTCCAACGGTCAGGCACTGGTGTTCCGTCACACCTACAAAGTCAGCTACCCCGATGGCAAGAAAACCATCACCCCGGCGATTGAATACCCGTACGGCGAGACGCCGATAGCGCTGAACGAAGCCGGCGGTGCGCTTGAGCATGTCAGCCTGAATGCCACCGACACCACCCTGATATTGGTCGGCTCGACCGGTTCGCAACTCAACGTCCTGTCGCTGTCCAGCGAAGAAAACATGATGACCGGCGAAGTCACCAACGAGCAGAAGCGTATCGATCTGCCGCAGATGACCGAGCCGGTGAAAAACATCTTCGTCGACCCGCGCCAGCAATGGCTGTACGTGGTCAACGGTCGTGCCCAGGCCGATGTCTTCAGCCTGCGCGACAAGAGCCTCAACGGTCGCTACAAACTGCTGGAAAACGCTGACGCCGAAGTCACCGCAACCACGCAACTGGTCGGTGGCATCTCGCTGATCGTCGGTGATTCCAAGGGCGGTCTGGCCCAGTGGTTCATGGCCCGCGACACCGACGGCGAGCTGCGCCTGAAGCAGATCCGCACCTTCCAGATGGGCACCACGCCGATCGTTGAAATCACCGCTGAAGAACGTCGCAAAGGCTTCCTCGCGCTGGATGCCAGCGGCAAGCTCGGCGTGTTCCACAGCACCGCGCACCGCACGCTGCTGGTTGATCAAGTGGTCGATGGCCAAGGTGTATTCGGTCTGTCGCCGCGCGCCAACCGCGTGATCGTCGAAGCCGGCGGCAAGCTGCAACCGTTGCTGCTCGACAACCCGCACCCGGAAGTGTCGTGGAGCGCGTTGTGGAGCAAGGTCTGGTACGAGAACTACGACGAGCCTAAATACGTCTGGCAATCGACCGCGGCCAACACCGATTTCGAACCGAAACTGAGCCTGTCGCCACTGACCTTCGGCACGCTGAAAGCCGCGTTCTACGCGATGCTGCTGGCCGCGCCGCTGGCGGTTGCCGCTGCAATCTACACCGCGTACTTCATGGCCCCGGGCATGCGCCGCAAGGTCAAACCGGTGATCGAGCTGATGGAAGCGATGCCGACGGTGATCCTCGGTTTCTTCGCCGGCCTGTTCCTCGCGCCGTACGTCGAAGGGCACCTCCCCGGCATCTTCAGCCTGCTGATGCTGTTGCCGATCGGCATTCTGGTCGCCGGTTTCACCTTCAGCCGCTTGCCTGAATCGATCCGCCTGAAAGTCCCGGATGGCTGGGAAAGTGCGCTGCTGATTCCAGTGATTCTGTTTGTGGGTTGGCTGTCGCTGTACATGAGCCCGTTCATGGAGAACTGGTTCTTCGGCGGTGACATGCGCATGTGGATCTCCCACGACCTCGGCATCACCTACGACCAGCGCAACGCTCTGGTGGTCGGTCTGGCCATGGGTTTCGCGGTGATCCCGAACATCTACTCGATTGCTGAAGACGCCGTGTTCAGCGTGCCGCGCGGCCTGACCCTCGGCTCGCTGGCCCTCGGTGCCACGCCGTGGCAGACCATGACCCGCGTGGTGATCCTGACTGCCAGCCCGGGCATCTTCTCGGCGCTGATGATCGGCATGGGTCGCGCGGTCGGCGAAACCATGATCGTGTTGATGGCCACCGGCAACACCCCGGTCATGGAAATGAACCTGTTCGAAGGCCTGCGCACCCTGGCCGCCAACGTTGCGGTGGAAATGCCCGAGTCGGAAGTCGGCGGCAGCCACTACCGCGTGCTGTTCCTCTCGGCGCTGGTGCTGCTGTTGTTCACCTTCGTCATGAACACCCTGGCAGAACTGATTCGTCAGCGTCTGCGCAAGAAATACTCGTCGCTTTAAGCAAAGGTAGAAGTCTGTGAAACAGAACTCCCTGAAAGGATGGTTCAAGAGCGGCGCCCCGGGCGTCTGGATCAGCGGTGGCGCGGTGTCCATCGCGGTCATCATGACCATTGGCCTGCTGGCAGTGATCGCAGTACGCGGTCTGGGTCACTTCTGGCCGGCGGATTTGATCCACGCCAACTACGACGTCCCGGGCCAGGCCAATCACCTGGTCGTCGGTGAAGTGGTACAGAAAGAAGAAGTGCCCCGCGCACGTCTGAAGAGCGCCGGTTTGCCGGTGCCTGACGTCGGCCCGGAATTCATGACCCGCGAGCTGATCAAGGTCGGCAACCGTGATTTGAACGGCAACGACTTCACCTGGATCGTCGGCGAGTGGCTGACCAACCAGACCACGCCGCCGGAGTTGATGGCGATCGAACGTCGCGAGTGGGGCAATTTCTACGGCTACCTGGTCAACGTCAAACAGGACGGCAAGGTCATCGCCGAGGGCGAAGCTGCCTGGCCTGAGCTGCAAGCGCGGATCAACCGTGTGAACGGTCTGGCGGCACAGCTGAAGTCGTTGGAAAAAACCGACATCGGTGCGATCAACGCAGGGCTGGAACGCATCCGTCTGCACAGTCGCAAACTGGAACTGGAAGGCAAGCTCGACGCCACCGCGCAAGCGGACATGGAATCCGAGCGCGCCGAGCTGAACGCGCGTTATCAGGACATCGAAGCACGTCTGGCCGATCTGCATGCGCAGTTCAACCGCGATGCCCTGACCGCTCGCGATGCCAACGGCAAAGAGATCGAAATCGGTCTGGGCAAAGTGGTTCACGCCTACCAGCCGAACGCTATGAGCACCTTCACCAAGGTTGGTTTCTACTTCAGCAAGATCTGGGAATTCCTTTCGGATGACCCGCGTGAAGCGAACACCGAAGGCGGGATTTTCCCGGCGATCTTCGGCACCGTGATGATGACGTTGATCATGGCGATGATCGTCACCCCGTTCGGCGTGCTGGCAGCGGTGTACCTGCGTGAATACGCCAAACAGAACACCCTGACGCGGATCATCCGTATCGCGGTGAACAACCTCGCCGGCGTTCCGGCGATCGTTTACGGCGTGTTCGGTCTGGGCTTCTTCGTTTACGTGCTCGGTGGTTCGGTCGACCGTTTGTTCTTCCCGGAAGCACTGCCGGCACCGACCTTCGGTACACCGGGTTTGCTCTGGGCCTCGTTGACCCTGGCGCTGCTGGCGGTGCCGGTGGTGATCGTGGCGACGGAAGAAGGTCTGGCGCGTATTCCGCGTACCGTGCGTGAAGGCTCGTTGGCCCTCGGCGCGACCAAGGCTGAGACCTTGTGGAAGATCGTCATCCCGATGGCCAGCCCGGCGATGATGACCGGCATGATCCTCGCCGTGGCTCGCGCCGCCGGTGAAGTGGCGCCGCTGATGCTGGTGGGTGTGGTGAAACTGGCGCCGTCGCTGCCGGTGGACGGCAACTACCCGTACCTGCACCTCGATCAGAAGATTATGCACCTGGGCTTCCACATTTATGACGTCGGCTTCCAGAGCCCGAACGTCGAAGCGGCCCGCCCGCTGGTGTACGCCACGGCGCTGTTGCTGGTACTGGTGATCGCCACGTTGAACCTGTCGGCGGTGTATATCCGCAACCACCTGCGCGAAAAATACAAAGCTTTGGACAGTTAACACAAATCCTGTGGGAGCTGGCTTGCCAGCGATGCAGGCGACTCGGTCAGCCAGTAACACCGCGGTGATGCCATCGCTGGCAAGCCAGCTCCCACAAGGATTGGCGCAAGCCACAGATTTTCTGTAACCCATTGGCAAGGCCAGTGGTTCAACGAACCGAATTTGTTAGCACAGGGA
The DNA here is from genome assembly GCF_000282515.1 of Pseudomonas sp. GM80. Lineage (GTDB taxonomy): Bacteria > Pseudomonadota > Gammaproteobacteria > Pseudomonadales > Pseudomonadaceae > Aquipseudomonas. Next base: position 90,079 of record NZ_AKJD01000042.1, on the reverse strand, counting down.
GCCTCCCATGCAGCACGAAGCACATACCCACGGCATCAACATGTCCGCCCTGGGTCGCGACAAGCAGAGCCTGAACCTCGAACAGGAAACCGTGGCCATCGAAGTACCCGGCCTGAGCCTGTACTACGGCGACAAACAAGCGCTGTTCGACGTCAGCATGAACATTCCGAAACAGCGCGTGACCGCGTTCATCGGCCCGTCCGGCTGCGGTAAATCGACGCTGCTGCGCACTTTCAACCGCATGAATGATCTGGTTGACGGCTGCCGCGTAGAAGGCGCGATCAACCTGTACGGCAACAACATCTATCGCAAGGGCGAAGACGTTGCCGAACTGCGTCGCCGCGTCGGCATGGTGTTCCAGAAGCCCAACCCGTTCCCGAAAACCATCTACGAAAACGTCGTGTACGGCCTGCGCATTCAGGGCATCAACAAGAAGCGCATCCTCGACGAAGCGGTCGAGTGGGCATTGAAAGGCGCGGCACTGTGGGACGAAGTCAAAGACCGTCTGCACGAATCGGCACTCGGCCTGTCCGGTGGTCAGCAACAACGTCTGGTGATCGCCCGTACCATCGCGGTTGAGCCGGAAGTGCTGTTGCTCGACGAACCGTGCTCGGCCCTCGACCCAATCTCGACGCTGAAAGTCGAAGAGCTGATCTACGAGCTGAAATCCAAGTTCACCATCGTCATCGTTACGCACAACATGCAACAGGCTGCGCGGGTTTCGGACTACACGGCGTTCATGTACATGGGCAAACTGGTGGAATTCGGCGACACCGACACCCTGTTCACCAATCCGGCGAAGAAGCAGACCGAAGACTACATCACCGGTCGTTATGGCTGACAGTTGCGGGTTATTCACAGAATTGACGCTGCGGCCCACCGCACCTTACCGGACGCTCCAAGGACGCCAACATGATTAGTAAAGAAGGCCTTACCCATCACATCTCCGCGCAGTTCAACGCTGAGCTTGAGGAAGTGCGCAGCCACCTCCTGGCCATGGGCGGGCTGGTCGAGAAGCAGGTCAACGACGCGGTGACCGCGCTGATCGAGGCCGACTCCGGTCTGGCTCAGCAGGTGCGCGAGATCGATGACCAGATCAACCAGATGGAACGCAACATCGACGAAGAATGCCTGCGCATTCTCGCCCGTCGTCAGCCGGCGGCGTCCGACTTGCGTCTGATCATCAGCATCTCCAAGTCGGTGATCGACCTGGAGCGCATCGGTGACGAAGCGACCAAGATCGCCCGTCGCGCCATTCAGTTGTGCGAAGAAGGCGAAGCGCCGCGCGGTTACGTCGAGGTTCGTCACATTGGCGACCAGGTGCGCAATATGGTCCGTGATGCGCTGGACGCGTTTGCCCGTTTCGACGCCGATCTGGCGTTGTCGGTGGCGCAGTACGACAAGATCATCGACCGCGAATACAAAACCGCCCTGCGTGAGCTGGCCACCTACATGATGGAAGATCCGCGCTCTATCTCGCGGGTCTTGAGCATCATCTGGGTGCTGCGTTCGCTGGAACGCATCGGCGACCACGCACGCAACATCTCCGAATTGGTCATCTACCTGGTGCGCGGCACTGACGTGCGCCACATGGGCCTCAAGCGCATGAAGGAAGAAGTTGAGGGCACAAGCGGCGAAACCGCTAATGTTCCGGGCGATGCTGACGATAAGTAAGATTGCCTGAGAAAAGCGCCCGGCCCTTTGGCCGGGCGTTTTTGTTTCTGCTTTTCACAAGGCAGATCGAATTAAAAAGCAGCACCCGCGAACGAAAAGTCCCGGCGTGACTGAAGAGTTTTGGCAATGTGCCATCAGCCAGCGTTATGCTTGCCGGGATTTTAATAGGGGTGTTGGATGAGCAAGATCAGTGTGTTGGTCGTGGACGATGCTTCGTTCATTCGTGACCTGGTGAAAAAGTGCCTGCGTAATTACTTCCCGGGGATCCGCACCGAGGACGCCGTCAACGGTAAAAAGGCTCAGGCCATGCTGGCCAAAGAGGCGTTCGACCTGGTCCTGTGCGACTGGGAAATGCCGGAAATGTCCGGTCTTGAACTGCTGACCTGGTGCCGCGAGCAAGACAATCTCAAGACTATGCCGTTCGTCATGGTCACCAGCCGTGGCGACAAGGAAAACGTCGTGCAGGCGATTCAGGCCGGCGTTTCCGGCTACGTCAGCAAGCCGTTCACCAACGAGCAACTGCTGACCAAGGTCAAACAGGCGCTGAACAAGGTCGGCAAGCTCGACACCCTGATGAACAGCGCGCCGACCAAGATGAACTCGGCGTTCGGCAACGATTCGCTGAGCGCGTTGACCGGTGGCAAGCCTGCTGTGGTCGGCGGCGCACCGGCAGCGGCGGTCAACCCGTTCGCCAAACCGGCTGCCGCTGCGCCAGCAGCTGCAGCGCCGTCGCGTGGTTTGCTCAACAGCCCACCGGTGCAGGCCCCCGCAGCGTCGAAAGCGCCGGCCGGTGGTCGTGGTCAGGGTCAATTGCGTCTGCCGAGCGGCACCCAGCAATGCGTCATCAAGGCGTTGAGCATCAAGGAAGCGCTGCTGGTGATCAAACGCACCGACACCCTGCCGCAGATCCTCGACAGCGCCGTGCTCGACCTGGAGCAGGGCGACAACGCTGAAATCGCCCGCCTCAACGGTTACCTGCACGCCATCGTCGCGCATGAGCAGAAAGCCGACAGCGACTGGCTGCAACTGACCTTCCGTTTTGTCGACCAGGATGCGCAGAAGCTCGACTACATCTCCCGCCTGATCGCTCGCGGCACGGCGCAGAAGCACTTCGTTCCCGGCGCGTAATCGGCGTCTGTGAAAAGATCGCAGCCTGCGGCAGCTCCTACATGGGAATGCATTTCCCTGTAGGTGCTGCCGCAGGCTGCGATCTTTTGCTTTGTGCGCTGGGCAAATTGAAACATCTGTCGACTAGCCTGGTCTGTCACAACTGCTAGGCTCACTCCCAGGCCATACTTCGACAGACTCTTGCCCATGCTCGCGCGCCTGCTGTTTCTCTGTGGTCTCTTCATGGCCTCCACCTCGGCTGTGGCCATGACCATTTACAAATCCACCGATGCCAACGGCGTGGTCTCCTACAGTGACCGGCCGAGCAAAGGCGCGCAGGTGTTCGTCTTTCAGGACCGGATGGTCGAGCGCCTGGAACGTCAGGTATACCTCGACATCAAAAAGCAGAAGGGCGCCGACGTAGTCTTCGTGCGCAACGATCTGTACGCGCCGGTCGAGGTGGCGCTGGCGTTTACCGGGATGAGCAACGTGCGTGGTGCACCGGCGCAAACCATCCGCCGGGTGCTGCCGGCGCGCAGCAACACGCGGTTGGCGTTGCTGACGGCGGTGTCCGGCAAACAGCCGCTGGTGTACACGCCGCAATTCCACTATTCCCTCGGTGACCCTGCCGGCACCGCGCAGGGCTATCGCTATCCGCTGCCATGGCGCGGTGGGCCGTTCCGCCTGAGCCAGGGCGCCAACGGCCAATACAGCCACTATGGGCCGAAGAACAAATACGCGATGGACATCGCCATGCCGGTCGGCACGCCGATCATTGCCGCACGGGCAGGGGTGGTGGTGAAAACCGAAAATTCGCAGAGCGGGCGCGGCAATGATGCGTCCGGCAATTTTGTGCGGGTGCTGCACGACGACGGCACGATGGGCGTGTACCTGCACCTCAAGCAAGGTTCGGTGAGCGTGCGCGAAGGGCAGAGGGTGACGGTGGGCAGTCCGTTGGCGCTGTCGGGCAACACCGGCAACAGCAGCGGCCCACACCTGCACTTTGTGGTGCAGCGCAACAGCGGGGCGGGGCTGGTGTCGATTCCCTACCAGTTCAATCAGCCGCTGGGGGCGTTGCCCAACTTTGCGTTGGGCAAACAGTAAAAAGCAAAAGATCGCAGCCTTCGGCAGCTCCTACATGGAAATGCGATCCCTGTAGGAGCTGCCGAAGGCTGCGATCTTTTAACAGGCAATGCGGTCACCCGCATTTCACTCAATCCAGCATCAACACCTTGGCCAGCACAATCTTCGGCCCTTTCATCTTCTTGATGATGATCCGCAGGCCTTCGACTTCCAGCACTTCTTCCTCTTCCGGCACCCGTTTCAGGGTTTCGTAGACCAGCCCGGCGAGGGTTTCCGCTTCGATGTGGTCGAGGTCGATGCCCAGCAGGCGTTCCACCTTGAACAGCGGCGTGTCGCCACGCACCAGCAACTTGCCCGGCTGATACGCGAGGATCCCGCGCTCAGCCTTGCGGTGTTCGTCCTGAATGTCGCCGACCAGTACTTCCAGCACGTCTTCCATGGTCAGGTAGCCGATGATGTTGCCATCAGCTTCCTCGACCACGGCGAAGTGCGAGCCGCCCTTGCGGAACTGCTCCAGCAACTGCGACAGCGGCATATGCCGCGACACGCGTTCCAGCGGACGGGTCAGTTCGGCCAGGTTGAACGACTCGGGAATATGGTCCAGCGCCGCCAGTTCCAGCAGCAGATCCTTGATGTGCAGCAGGCCGACGAACTCTTGGCGCTCACTGTCGTACACCGGATAACGGCTGAACTTGTGGCGACGGAACATCGCGAGGATTTCTTTCAGCGGCGCGTTGAATTCCAGCGTGATCAGGTCTTCGCGGGAGTTGGCCCAGTCGACCACTTCCAGCTCGCCCATTTCCACCGCCGACGCCAGAACACGCATGCCTTGATCGCTCGGGTCCTGGCCACGGCTGGAGTGCAGGATCAATTTCAGTTCTTCGCGGCTGTAATGGTGTTCATGGTGCGGGCCTGGCTCACCTTGACCGGCGATGCGCAGAATCGCGTTGGCGCTGGCGTTGAGCAGGTAGATCGCCGGGTACATCGCCCAGTAGAACAGGTACAGCGGCACCGCCGTCCACAGCGACAGCAGCTCGGGTTTGCGGATCGCCCACGATTTCGGGGCCAGCTCGCCGACCACGATGTGCAGGTACGAAATGATGAAGAACGCGGTGAAGAACGACACGCCTTTGACGATTTCCGGCGACTGCACACCGACCGCGCTCAGCAGCGGCTCGAGAATGTGCGCAAAGGCCGGCTCACCGACCCAGCCCAGGCCAAGGGAGGCGAGGGTAATACCGAGCTGACACGCCGAGAGGTACGCATCGAGCTGACTGTGTACGGTGCGCAGGATGTGCCCGCGCCAGCCGTTTTTGTCGGCGATGGCCTCGACCCGGGTCGAGCGCAGTTTGACCATGGCGAATTCCGCCGCAACGAAAAAACCGTTGAGCAAAACCAGGATCAGAGCAAAAAGGATCATGCCGAAATCGGCGAATATTGTTGCGAGGGACAAGCCAGGGGAAGGGTCCATGATGGAGTTTTGCGGGTTCCGTGTGATTCAAGAGAGGTAAAAGTCGCGCCTGAAAGGCAGGCACAAGTCAGCCAATGTAGCGGCTGACCTGGCGATTGCCTAGTGCGACATTACTCAGCGGCGCTGATCGCCCGTGCGCTGGCCACTTGCGCCGGGGCGAAATGGCAGGTGAAGGTGCTGCCATGACCGGGCACGCTGCTGATCTCCATGCGTGCGCGGTGGCGCAGCAATACGTGTTTGACGATGGCCAGACCCAGCCCGGTGCCGCCGGTGTTGGAGTTGCGGCTGGAGTCGACGCGGTAGAAACGTTCGGTCAGGCGCGGCAGGTGTTTGCTGTCGATGCCGATCCCGGAATCCTGCACGCTGAGGTGTGCGCCCTGATCGTCGCCCCACCAGCGAATGCGGATGTTGCCCTCGGCCGGGGTGTACTTCACGGCGTTGAACACCAGATTGGAGAACGCACTGCGCAACTCCGCTTCGCTGCCCTTGAGCAGCAGGCCGGCGTCGGCTTCGAGGCTGATGCGCTGATTCTTTGAACCGGACAACTGCTGCGCATCACCCTTGATCGATTGCAGCAGGGCGTCGACCTGCACCGGCTGGTTGTCCGACGGGTAATCAGTGGCTTCCAGTTTCGCCAGCAGCAACAAATCGTTGAGCAGCGTCTGCATGCGTCCGCCCTGTTGCTGCATCTGCTGCAGGGCGCGGCTCCAGCGCGGGTTCACTTCCTCGACGTTGTCGAGCAGGGTTTCCAGATAGCCGCAGATCACCGTCAGCGGCGTGCGCAATTCGTGGGAGACGTTGGCGATGAAGTCTTTGCGCATCTGTTCCAGCTGATGGATGCGCGTGACGTCGCGCACCAGCATCAGGTGTTCGTTGTTGCCGTAGCGGGTCAGGTACAGCTGAATGCGTACGCGATCGTTGGTCGGCGAAGGGATTTCCAGCGGCTCGGCGTAGCTGTCCTGCTCGAAGTATTCCTTGAAGCGCGGATGCCGCACCAGGTTGGTCACCGGCTGGCCACTGTCCTGCGGGGTCTTCAGACCGAGCAGGGTTTCGGCGGCGCGGTTCCACCATTCCAGGTTGCCGTCGCTGTCGAGCATGATCACCGCGTCTTTCAGCGCGGCGGTGGACTCCTGCACCCGGTCGATCACCGCTTGCAGACGCCCGCGCACGCGTTGGTCGCGGCGTTGCAGGTGATAGATGCTGTCGAACACTTCGCCCCACAGACCATAGCCATCGGGCGGCGCTTCGTCCGGTTGATGCTGGCGCAGCCACTCGTGCAGCCGCAGCAATTGCTTGAGCGTCCAGCCCAGATAAATGCCCAGACCTGCCGCGAGGCTCCAGCCGTAATAGCCGGTGATCAGGCCGATCACCAGGCAGGCGGTGACCAGCAACAGCATGTGGCGAATCAGGGTGCCATGCCAGTTTTGATTCACGGGGGCGTCCTTAGCCGCAGCTTCAAGTTTCAAGCCACAAGCTTCAAGCTAAAGCGGATCGGCTTCAACTTGCCGCTTGTAGCTAGAAGCTTGCAGCTGCTTTTTTATGCTTTTGTGGAAAACCGGTAGCCGGTGCCGCGCACGGTTTGTACCAGATTTTCGTAGGCGTCGCCGAGGGCCTTGCGCAGGCGGCGGATGTGCACGTCGACGGTGCGTTCTTCAACGTAGACGTTGCCGCCCCAGACCTGATCCAGCAACTGGCCACGGGTGTAGGCGCGTTCCTGGTGGGTCATGAAGAATTGCAGCAGACGGTATTCGGTCGGGCCCATCTCGGCTGGTTTGCCGTCGATGGTCACGCGGTGGCTGATCGGGTCGAGCAGCAGGCCACCAACTTCGATCGGCGCCTCGCCATCGGTCGGGCCGGCGCGACGCAGCACGGCTTTCAGGCGTGCAACCAGTTCGCGCGGGGAAAACGGTTTGGTGATGTAGTCGTCGGCGCCGACTTCCAGGCCCTGGATCTTGTTGTCCTCTTCGCCCTTGGCGGTGAGCATGATGATCGGGATGTCCCCGGTCAGCTCATCACGCTTGAGGCGGCGGGCCAGTTCGATACCGGAGGTGCCGGGCAGCATCCAGTCGAGCAGGATCAGGTCCGGCTTGCGGTCAACGATGATGGCGTGCGCCTGCTGCGAGTTCTCTGCCTCGAGGCAGTCATAGCCGGCCATTTCCAACGCAACGGCGATCATTTCGCGAATGGGCGCTTCGTCGTCGACGATCAGAATGCTCCTGCCAACCATGCCTTAATCCTCTTGTCATTTAACTGTCTTGCGCCGCATTAGATAACGGAATTATTGCAGTCGTGTGACAGTATTTTCGTCGCCCGGCGTTTCGCGTGATCCTGAACTAAGCTCTAAGTCCGAATCCTGACAACCACAAAAGAAGGTTTCCATGACTCAAATGACTGTTTCTTTCAAAGCCCTGCTGATGGCTGCCGCTCTGACGCTGCCTGGATTTGCCATGGCTGCAGATCCTGCGATGGAGAAGGACGGCATGTACACCGACCACAAAGGCATGACCCTGTACACCTTCGCCAAGGACTCGGGCGGCAAGTCGATGTGCAACGACAAGTGCGCAACCAACTGGCCGCCGTTGATGGCGACGGCGGGTGACAAGTCGATGGGTGACTGGACTGTCATCAAACGCGACGACGGCAAGATGCAATGGGCCTACCAAGGCATGCCGCTGTACACCTTCGTGATGGACAAGAAGGCCGGTGACATGACCGGTGACGGCAAAATGGACGGCGCCTGGAAAGTCGCCAAAGCCAAGTAACGCAAAAGATCGCAGCCTTCGGCAGCTCCTACATTGGAATGTGTACGCCCTGTAGGAGCTGCCGCAGGCTGCGATCTTTTCAGTCAGCGCAGTGCGTAATCCAGCACGATCCCGACGAAAATCGCCAACCCGGCCCAGTGGTTGTGCAAAAACGCTTTGAAGCAGCGCATCCGGTCGCGATCCCGGGTGTACCAGAACTCCCACGCATAACACCCGGCAGCCACCAGCAAGCCGAGATGGAACCAGACGCCCAGCTCGAACTTCGATCCGGCCAGCAACAGGCAGCCCAGCGACAGCGCCTGCAAACTGAGGATGATCACCCGATCCGCTTCACCAAACAGAATCGCCGTCGACTTCACGCCGATCTTCAAATCGTCATCGCGGTCGGTCATCGCGTAATAGGTGTCATAACCCACCGTCCACAGCAGGTTGGCGATCCACAGCAACCACGCCGCCGCCGGCAGTTCGCCGGTTTCGGCGGTGAACGCCATCGGCATGCCCCACGAGAACGCCGCGCCCAGCACCACCTGTGGGTAATAGGTGTAGCGCTTCATGAACGGATAGGTGAAGGCCAGCGCCAGACCACCCAGCGACAACCAAATGGTCGGCGCATTGGTACACAGCACCAGCAGAAAACTCACGCCCATCAACAGCGCAAAGAACACCAGCGCTTCTTTCGAACTGATTCTGCCCGCAGCCAATGGCCGTTGCGCGGTGCGTTTGACGTGGCCGTCGACCTTGCGATCGGCCCAGTCGTTGATCACGCAGCCGCCGGCGCGGGTCAGCACCACGCCGAGGACGAAAATCACCACGTTGGCCAGCGACGGCGAACCTTTACCGGCAATCCATAGCGCCCACAGCGTTGGCCACAGCAGCAGGTAAATACCGATCGGCTTGTCCATCCGGGTCAGCTGAATGAAATCCCAGGCGCGCGGGTTCAAACGGTTCAGGGACTTGAGCAGGCTCTGATACATCAGCAATTCTCCGGATGGGCGCGGGCGGTGCGCCACAGGCTCGGCAGGAAGATTTCCGCGACCAGCACGCTCAGCGCGCCACGGTCGAAACGCGAACGACGGCCCCACAGTGCGGGCGCCTTGGCGGCGGGCGGCAGCCATGCTTCAGGGTAGTGGCAGACTTCGAGGGCGCGGCGCTGGAAGGCCTGATCACTGAACAGCAATTCGCCCAGCGAGCGACTGCCCAGTTCGTCCATGTGCAAACCGTCGCCCTGCAACGCGGCGCGCGAGGCGACGCTGCGGGCAAACACCCAAGCCTCGCCGTGGCCACGCAAATACACCTCGCGCACCCAGCCTTCGCTGCCTTCGGCCAGATCCAGCGCCGTACATTCATCGGCGCGCAGGGTGTCCCAGCCTTCGAACAATGGCGTCACGCTGAAGCCATCGTTGGACAAACGTGTGAGTCGGCGGGTCAGCGAGCCTTCGTCGAACAGCCAGTCGAGGGTCAACGAATCGGGGAGGGGCGTCAGTCGGCTTTGAGTCAGCCAGAGCGGGGCCGGGGCGGGATTAGTCTGTTGCACAATGAGTCATTATTGGCCGCAAATGAGGCGGCGAGCTTACCATGGCAGGCTGCGATATTGAGCGATCCGGGGCGCCGTTGCGCCGAACAGGCTTGCATCTGCCCGGCTCCATCAGTACAAAACGCCCTGAGCCGGATGGCAGCGCACTACCCATCGACCGTCCGCGCCGGCAATAAGCCTGAACCCTGAGGAAGTACCTGAATGAAAAAGTGGCAATGTGTGGTCTGCGGCCTGATCTACAACGAAGCCGACGGCTGGCCGGATGACGGCATTGCGCCGGGCACCCTGTGGCAGGACGTGCCGGAAGACTGGCTGTGCCCGGACTGCGGCGTCGGCAAGATGGACTTCGAAATGATCGAAATCAACTAAGTAAATCCAAAGGAGTAAGGCATGAGCGCACCTGTCGTCATCATCGGCACCGGCCTGGCGGGCTATAACCTGGCCCGCGAGTTTCGCAAACTCGACAGCGAAACCCCGCTGCTGTTGATCACTGCCGATGACGGTCGCTCTTACTCCAAGCCGATGCTCTCCACCGGCTTCGGCAAGAACAAGGATGCCGACGGCCTGAGCATGGCTGAACCCGGCGCCATGGCCGAGCAGTTGAAGGCCGAAGTGCGTACCCACACGCGCATCAGCGGCATCGACGCCGGCCACAAGCGCCTGTGGATTGGCGAAGAAGCCGTGCCCTATCGCGACCTGATTCTTGCCTGGGGCGCGGAAACCGTGCGCGTACCGATCGAGGGCGACGCCAGCGATCTGGTGTTCCCGATCAACGATCTCGAAGACTACGCACGCTTCCGCACCGCCGCGGCCGGCAAGCGCCGGGTGTTGCTGCTCGGTGCCGGTTTGATTGGCTGCGAGTTTGCCAACGACCTGATCCTCGGCGGCTACGAAGTGCAATTGGTCGCACCCTGCGAGCAGGTCATGCCGACCTTGCTGCACCCGGCTGCGGCGGCAGCGGTACAGGCCGGGCTGGAAAGCCTCGGGGCGAAATTCCACCTCGGTCCGGTGCTGACCCGTCTGCAGAAAGTCGCCGATGGTCTCGAAGCACACCTCTCCGATGGCCAGGTCATTGCCTGCGATGTGGTGGTCTCGGCGATCGGCCTGCGTCCGCGCATCGATCTGGCGGCCGCGGCCGGTGTACAGGTCAATCGCGGCGTCGTGGTTGATCGTCATTTGAAGACTTCCCACGCCAATATCTACGCCCTGGGCGATTGCGCCGAGGTCGATGGGCTGAATCTTCTGTACGTGATGCCCCTCATGAGCTGTGCGCGAGCGCTGGCACAAACCCTGGCAGGCAACCCGACTGCGGTGAACTACGGCCCGATGCCGATCACCGTGAAAACCCCGGTGTGCCCACTGGTGGTTTCGCCGCCGCCACGCGGTAGCGAAGGCGTCTGGAGCGTTGAAGGGCAGGGCGCCGACATCAAGGCGCTGTGCCACGGCGCCGACGGCCAGTTGCTCGGTTACGCGCTGACCGGGGCGGCGGTGATGGAAAAACTTGCCCTGAACAAACAGCTTCCGGCCTTGCTGGCGTAAATACCGGTCGTTCTGTCGGAATCACCCCGCTTTTGCCCCCACAAAGGTCGTAGTGAGACTGGCGCAGGCCTTGTCCGCGTGCCATTCTCACTCCCGTCTGCCGCAGAGTAGAGCCTGCGGCGCCTTGGGCGCTGTTCCAACGAGAACAGCACGGACATAACAACAAAAAACCGTCAAAGGGGCTTCACTAATGCGTAAACCAGAACTCGCCGCTGCAATCGCTGAAAAAGCAGATCTGACCAAAGAGCAGGCCAACCGCGTGCTCAACGCCGTTCTCGAAGAAATCACCGGCGCTCTGCACCGCAAGGACAGCGTGACGCTGGTAGGCTTCGGCACCTTCCTGCAACGCCACCGCGGCGCCCGTACCGGCAAAAACCCGCAAACCGGCGAGCCGGTGAAAATCAAGGCCAGCAACACCGTTGCGTTCAAGCCAGGCAAATCGTTGAAAGACAGCGTCAATCCATAAGGGCGGCGATCGCCCCCGAGTAGCGGGGCGCGCGGCATAAAAAAATGGGCATACCGATTGCGGTCGGATGCCCATTTTTTATGCCTGATGATCTTGCTCGGGTCAGGCCGAGAAGAAGTACCGGGTCAGGTGGAAGAAGATCGGTGCGGCGAAGCAGATCGAGTCCATCCGATCCAGCATGCCGCCGTGGCCCTTGATCATCGTGCCCCAGTCTTTCGCGCTCAGGCTGCGCTTGATGGCCGACATCACCAGGCCGCCGAGGAAGCCCATCACCACGATCACCAGCGACATCAGCAATGACTGCCAGAAGTTGAACGGCGTCATCCAGAACATGCAGCCGCCGATCAGCGTAGCGCTCAAGCCACCGCCGACCAGACCCTCGACGGTTTTCGACGGGCTCACCAGCGGCGCAACTTTGTGTTTGCCGAACAGCTTGCCGAACACGTACTGCAGCACGTCGCTCATCTGCACCACAAACACCAGATAGAACAGCAGCAAGGCGTTCTGGCCCTGGAACCCTCGCAGGTCCAGCAGCAACAGCGCCGGGGCGTGGCTGATGCAGTAGAGGCAGATCATCACGCCCCACTGAATCTTCGCCGTACGCTCAAGGAAACTCTCGGTGTCCTGGCTCAGCACGGCAATCGCCGGCAGCAACAGGAAGGCATACACCGGCACCAGCAGGGTGAACATCGAGTACCAGTGCATACCGATCAGCAGGTATTGCAGCGGGATCAGGATGAAGAACGCCGAAAACAGCGCGTTGTGGTCACCGCGTGCGGTGGGCGCCAGGGTAATGAACTCACGCAGCGCGAACAGCGAGATAAACGCAAACAGCACTACCGTTGCGTTAGGTCCCAGCAGCCACGAGACGAAGAAGATGATGACCATCCCCCACCAGGCATTCACCCGTTGGTTGAGGTTCTCGATGGTCGCTATCGAACTCTCGCTTTTTGCCCGTCGGGCCAGCACGTAACCGATCGACGAAGCGATCGCCAGCAACCCGGCGATGGCGGCGAAGAACCAGAGGAATTTGGTTTCCAGACTCATTTAGACAACCTCACGATGGCGTCACGCGCCCGTTCCAGAAACACTTGTTTTTCTTCTCCGGCAATTCTTGGCAGCGGGTCGCCGATGCGGATCGTACAAATGATCGGCAGCGGTACGTGTTTGCCTTTAGGCATCGAGCGGTGCAGGTTTTCCAGGTAGATCGGCACCAGATCGACGTCAGGGAATGACTCGGCCAAACGAAACAGGCCGGATTTGAATTCAGCGGGCAGCGCTTGGGTAGAGCGGGTGCCCTCGGGGAAAATAATGATCGAATGGCCCGCGCGGACCACGTCGAAAATCGGTTCCAGCACGTTGACGCCCGGGGCCGGGTTACGCTCGATCAACACGGCATTCAGGCCTTTTTGCGAGATGTACCGGAGAAAGCGGTTCTTGCCCCAGTAATCGGCGGCGGCCACCGGTTTTACGTCGATTCGCGCCTCCGGTGGCAATGCGGCAATGATCGCCAGCGTGTCCATATGGCTGGTGTGGTTGGCGAAGTAGATGCGCTGGCGCGACAGATCCGGTGGACTCTCCCAGCGCGCGGTCACGCCGATCAAGAAGCGCAGCAGCGAAATCAGCGCATTACTGATCCACATGGTGATTCCCCTTCAATTGCCTGGCGATGGCCAGCGTGCGCGTAACGCACGTGGCGACGGAACCGATGGCGATAATGATCAGCGCGATCAGCAGGATGTAATGCGTGGCATAAAGGCTGGCTTCGACGGCGTTCAACAGCAAACTCAGGGTCATCACTGCCATTCGATGCTGTTTGGCCATCGGCCCGATGAAACTCTGCGCCAGCCCCAGCGAACCGCCGAACACCCGGACATAAGCGGTCAGCGCAGCGGCCAGCGCGGCAAACCAGCCGAGATCGGACTGGCCGATGGCGTAACCGAGCCCGACGATCAGCAGGCTGTCCGCGAGCCGATCCGGGAACTCGTTGTAGAGACTGCCGATGGCGGATTGCTTGCCACCTTCAATGGCCACCATGCCGTCGAACAGATTGCACAACAGGCGCAATTGAATCGCCACCGCGCAACAGATCGCACCCGCCGCGCCATTGTCGATGTTGAGCGCTATGGCGCCGAACAAGGCAAAAACGATGCTGACCACGGAGATCTGGTTGGGGGAGATGTCGCTGTTGACCAATCGTTGAGTGATGTACTTCGCCCAGCCCGCCGACCGCGTCTTGATGGGCCTTCTGTTGTCGTCCATGTGCAATGTCCATATCAATGATGAGTGCCATCAGTTGATGATGGCGGGTGACAATATAATGACTTTCCCTGACGGCGACGCTATTGGCGTGGAAACAAATTGAAGTAAGAACATTCCCCGACAGCTGTCAGAGAAAACTTTCAAAGAAGTTTTACGGATAATCGCAACAGTTCGCCGTTTATTACCGGGTGGAAACAAAAGTTTAGCGAAATACAAAAATGCTATCAAATTGATGGCACTTTTGCTTTTGCCTGTTGTCACCGGCAACGGGTTGATAGATGACCAGCATTTCTAGGAAAATTCCTACTTCTATTTCCCGCAAGTGCAGGCATGCTTTCACACATGTTTTGGTACGGATGTTCGAAGTGCCCCGACCTCCCTCATTGGGCCGCTCTAGCTCAATGGTTACGGCCGAGCGTAGCGATCAGGGCAAATATAAATCGATATCAGGGATTCCCCTGTCACATATAGGGCGATCTCCTACAAGCAGCAATGAACACTTCGTCTTGTTGTTTAACCAGATGCTTGCTAGTGGCCATCATAGTGATTACGATGCGCGCACTTGATAGAGCACACACTCAATTGGATGAGTCGCGTCACTGCTCTTCGATACTGTCCCGCGCCGCTGAAACTCCAATAGGCGCACGACTGTAATCCAATTAAAGGCCATGGATGTCCTACTCAAGCAAACTTTCCGCCCATTACCTCGAACTCGCCAAAGTCTCTGTTTCCAAAGAGAATTTTGCGGGCGAAGACGTACGCTTTTCGAGCGAATTCGAGGCCCTGGAAAGTGAGCTGGCCAAAGCCTCGTCGATGCACGAAAGCGGGCAGATCGACTGGCTGAAAATCCGCGAAAACAGCGAAAACCTGCTGCGTACCCAATCCAAGGATCTGCGTGTCGGCGCCTGGCTGACGTGGTCGCTGTACCAGCGCGAATCCTTCCCCGGGCTGCTGGCCGGTCTCGGTCTGCTGCACCATCTGTCGGAAAACAACTGGGCCGACGTTCATCCGCTCAAAGCCCGCACCCGTGCCGCCGCCATTGGCTGGCTGGTGCCGCGTCTCGAGCAGGTCATCACTGAAAACATCGCGATCAAAGAGCAGTTGCCGATGTTCCGGCAGCTCTCCGAGCACCTGTCCGGCCTCGAAGCCGCGTGTGCCGAGCACTTGGGCGATGATTCGCCGCTGCTGCTGCCGATCTCCCGTCGCCTGAAAACCATGATCCAGCGCGCGGCCGACAACCAGCCGGCCCCCGGCGTCGTGGGCGCTGCGGTGGCGCAGGTCAAGCAGGCCGCCAGCCAGTTGCTCGCGCCCGGCGCACCGATCGACAACGAGCGCGAGGCGCACAAAGCCCTGCGCGCCCAGCAGGACAGCGCCCGTCCGCTGTGCGCCTGGTGGCTCAAACAGAAAGCCACCGACCTGCGCGCCCTGCGCCTGAACCGCACGCTGCTGTGGATGACCATCGACGCCGTGCCTGAGCGCAACGCCGAGCAAATCACCGTGTTGCGCGGCCTGCCGCTGGAAAAGCTCAAGCTCTACCAGGACCGTTTCGATCAGGGCAAATACGCCGACCTGCTGGTGGAACTGGAGGCGAGCCTGGCGAAGGCGCCGTTCTGGTTCGATGGCCAGAGGATGGTCTGGGAATGTCTCCAGAACCTCAACGCCGAGCTGGCCATGCGCGAAGTGGAAATCCACTTCGCGCTTTTGATTCAGCGCCTGCCCGGCATTGTCGAGTTGCGCTTCCATGACGGCGCGCCGTTTGCCGATCCGTCCACCCGGGCGTGGATCGCCGCCAACGTCATGCCGCACCTGCAAAGCGCCAGCGCGCCGCGCAAGGTCGAAAGCGAAAACGTCGAAACCCAGCCGGCCTGGGAAAAGGCCCTCGAAGAAGTTCTGCCGCTGCTTCGCAAGGAAGGCCTGAAGCCTGCCGTGCAGACGCTCAAGCAAGGCTTGCAGTCGGCCCATGGCGGCCGCGAACGCTTCTTCTGGCAGTTCGCCCTCGCGCGCCTGTGCTTCATGGCCAAGAAATACGAACTGGCCAAGAACCAACTGGAAACCCTCGATCAGACATTACTGGACTCAGGCCTGCATGCCTGGGAGCCCGATCTTGCATTGGAAGTGCTGCACCTGCTGCACAGTTGCTGCGAGTTGTTGCCGCAGAACCATGCCGTACGTGAACGCAAGGAAGAGATTTATCGCAGGCTGTGCCACCTCGATCTCGAAGTGGTACTCGAATAGGCCCCAGGGCCACAACCGCAAGGAGAAAAGCCATGGCCAAAGAAGGCTCGGTAGCCCCCAAGGAACGCATCAACGTCACCTTCAAACCCGCCACCGGCGGTGCTCAGGAAGAGATTGAACTGCCGCTGAAGCTGCTGGCAATCGGTGACTACACCCACCGCAAGGACGATCGCAAAATCGAAGATCGCAAGCCGATCAGCATCGACAAGATGACCTTCGACGAAGTGTTGGCCAAGCAAGAACTGGGTCTGACGCTGAGCGTGCCGAACCGTCTGCAGGAAGATGGCGAGGCCGACGAGCTGGCTGTGCAACTGCGCGTCAATTCGATGAAGGACTTCAACCCGGCCAGCCTGGTCGAGCAAGTGCCTGAGCTGA
The DNA here is from genome assembly GCF_000282515.1 of Pseudomonas sp. GM80. Lineage (GTDB taxonomy): Bacteria > Pseudomonadota > Gammaproteobacteria > Pseudomonadales > Pseudomonadaceae > Aquipseudomonas. The sequence continues at coordinate 73,571 of NZ_AKJD01000042.1, read as the reverse complement.
AAAAACTGATGGAACTGCGCGATGCGCTGGTGGCCCTCAAAGGCCCGCTGGGTAACGCACCTGCGTTCCGTAAAGCGATCGAAGGCGTGCTCGCCGACGACGAATCCCGCGGTCGCGTACTCGGTGAGCTGGGCCTGAACGCCGCAGCCCCGGACGCCTGAGACTCCAGCCAAGGAAGCCAACACAATGAGCACTAGCGCAGCACAAGAGAAGAGCGCCGCCAGCGGCGAGTACAGCATTCTCGACAGCATCATCGCCGAAACCCGTCTGACTCCGGACGACGAAGCCTACGACATCGCCAAGCGCGGTGTGTCGGCGTTCATCGAAGAACTGCTCAAGCCGCAGAACAACGGTGAGCCGGTCAAGAAAGCCATGGTTGACCGCATGATCGCCGAGATCGATGCCAAGCTCAGCCGTCAGATGGACGAGATCCTGCACCACCCGGATTTCCAGGCCCTGGAATCCTCGTGGCGTGGTCTGCAGTTGCTGGTCGACCGCACCAACTTCCGCGAAAACATCAAAATCGAAATCCTCAACGTCTCGAAAGAAGATCTGCTGGACGATTTCGAAGATTCGCCGGAAGTCATGCAGTCGGGCCTGTACAAGCACATCTACACCGCTGAATACGGCCAGTTCGGTGGTCAGCCGGTAGGCGCGATCATCGCCAACTACTACATGTCGCCGAGCTCGCCAGACGTCAAGTTGATGCAGTACGTGGCCAGCGTTTCGTGCATGTCCCACGCACCGTTCATCGCGGCTGCCGGCCCGAAATTCTTCGGTCTGGAAAGCTTCACCGGCCTGCCGGATCTGAAAGATCTGAAAGACCACTTCGAAGGCCCGCAATTCGCCAAATGGCAGAGCTTCCGTACCTCGGAAGACTCCCGTTATGTTGGCCTGACCGTGCCGCGTTTCCTGCTGCGTAACCCGTACGATCCGGAAGAAAACCCGGTCAAATCGTTCGTGTACAAGGAAACCGTTGCCAACAGCCACGAGCACTACCTGTGGGGCAACACCGCTTACGCGTTCGGCACCAAGCTGACCGACAGCTTCGCCAAATTCCGCTGGTGCCCGAACATCATCGGCCCGCAGAGCGGTGGCGCGGTTGAAGACCTGCCGTTGCACCATTTCGAAAGCATGGGCGAAATCGAAACCAAGATCCCTACTGAGGTTCTGGTTTCCGACCGTCGTGAATACGAACTGGCCGAGGAAGGCTTCATCTCCCTGACCATGCGTAAAGGCTCCGACAACGCGGCGTTCTTCTCCGCCAGCTCGGTGCAGAAGCCGAAGTTCTTCGGCATCAGCGCAGAAGGCAAGGCGGCAGAGCTGAACTACAAGCTCGGCACCCAACTGCCGTACATGATGATCGTCAACCGCCTGGCTCACTACTTGAAAGTGCTGCAGCGCGAGCAACTCGGTTCGTGGAAAGAACGTACCGACCTCGAGCTGGAACTCAACAAGTGGATCCGTCAGTACGTCGCCGACCAGGAAAACCCAAGCGCCGAAGTACGTGGCCGTCGTCCGCTGCGCGCTGCGCAAATCATCGTCAGCGACGTTGAAGGCGAGCCAGGCTGGTACCGCGTGAGCTTGAACGTGCGTCCGCACTTCAAGTACATGGGTGCCGATTTCACCCTGTCGCTGGTTGGCAAGCTGGACAAAGAGTAAGAGCGACTCATGGACGGATACGGCAGCCTGTTCGAACGCCTCAACGGCGACGCGCAACTACGCAAGGGCAACAGCCTTGAGGCTTGTGCCATGGCGTCAGTGGCTGCCCATCTGGCCAAAATGCTCAGCACCCGGGCCGGCAGCGTGCAAACGCTGGCCGACTACGGGTTGCCCGATCTCAATGACATGCGCCTGAGCCTGCACGACTCCTTGAGTCAGGCCCGCCTGGCCATCGAAAGCTTCATCGAAGCCTACGAGCCGCGCCTGAGCAACGTGCGTGTCATTTCCCTGCCGCGTGATCACGACCAACTGCGCCTGGCCTTCAGCATTGAAGGCCTGCTGGAAGTTGAAGGATTCAAGCGTCAGGTCAGTTTTTCCGCGCGCCTGGATGGCAGCGGTCAAGTGAAAGTCAACTAAGGAGAACCCCGATGTCTGGCAAGCCTGCTGCACGCTCCACCAGAACATCCGCGCGCGTTCTCCTGATGGCAGTGCCGTTGTGTCTGCTGACGTTCATCGTGTTGAAAGTGTTCAGTTCGCTGACGGCCAAGCCACTGAAAATCTATGACAGTGAATCGGCTAAATGCCATATCTCCCGATACGCAGCTGATTACGCATTCCTGGGTGTGGTGGGCAGTATTTTCGAGCTGTTCAGCAGTCGGTCTTTCTACCGTGTTTACGCAACAGATGGACAACTGTTGAAAACGTCTGAGTGGTATCTGTGGATGAGGGAAGGCAATCCAGGTGTTGCCCCGGAGTTTCACGGCGAGATGATTCTATATCCGGGCTCTGAGGGCTGGGAAAGCTGGATCATTCCAGAATGCCGTTGAGAAAAGTCATTGCAGGTCTGTCGGTCTACCTGCTGGTCGGTGCGCTGTACGTGGTCGTCCATGATTTTGCTGTTGTTTTTTATAAAGCGCACATGGGTGGTTTTACGGATCGAGGTGTCGGGATTGGCGTCACGGCTGAGCTGACGTTTTATTTTTTTATTGTGGTCAATGCGGCTGTTTTTTTTATTCCCGGGCTTTCGGCAAAACTTGTGTCGATCGCGTTGATGGTGAGCGTGATCCTGCTTTATTTCCTGCCGGACAACCCGGTAAGAGCCATGGCTTACAGCGCCCTGACCAGTGTCATGAGTCTGTTGGCCTTGAGCGTTCGCTGGATGGTCGAACAGCAGATTTCGCGACGTTGGCAGGAAGCGCCGTGAGTTCCTCCTCGTGGGTGAAGTGGGGGCGTAGCGCGTTGCTGCTGCTTGCCCTGGCTTTCGTTGCCTTGGTTGCAGCTGCCTGTTACGTGAAAACGGCGGCGTCTCGGCTTGCACACGTGTACTCCACGGACTGGAACGACGCCGGTACTTGCTACATCCAGTCCTACATTCCGCAGTATTCGGCGCTTGGCGTCGCGGGAAGCATTGCGAAGATGTTCACCAGCGAAGCGTTTTTCCGGGTGTATGCCAAAGACGGCACCTTGTTGAAGTCGTCGGAATGGCTGCTGTGGCAGAACGAATTCACCACCGATGAACGCTCGCAGTGGGCAGGGTCTCACGCGATCTATCCGACGGTGTCAGGTTACGAGGGCTGGAATATTCCAGCGTGTGGTTAATCAATGAACAGTCATCACGCCAAGGCCCATTAAGGAGAGCTCAATGTCAGGAAAACCCGCCGCACGCGTATCCGACCCCACTGCTTGCCCGCTCCCCGGCCACGGCACCCACTGGGACTGTTTCCGAAGTTTCGCAACAATAGAATTCATCAAGTGCTGAATTTTCTGTGTGTGATGGCTATCCCGCTGATGTTTGCCGTCGGGGTGTATTACATGATGAGTTCAGGGGTGTGACCTTGGCGTCGGTGGCGGGTCGTTCGGCGGCGAAGCTGTCGCGGGTTTTTCTTGCGCTCGTAGTAAGCGTGGCTATCGGCTTTTTTGTTCTGGTCGCCGATGTGTTTGATCGTGAAGCATATGTATCGAATGTCAGCAAGTCTGGTAGCTATAAAGTCGACGTGGTCAGAGCGGGTCCGATACTGGTGTCGTCCAATCTGATCTATCTCCGATTTATCGATCTTAAGCAGCCCGGGCATATATACCGTACACCCCTGATGTCAAAAACCTCATTGGACATGCGGCCTTATGAGGATGAAAAAGTCGTGGGGATTACCTGGGTTGACTTCGATAAGTCTCGCCGAGTTTTCGTATTGTCCCTTCCAAACTGGAAAGAAAGTTGGGCGAATTTTTTCGTCAGTAACACAGCCTATGAAGTGATACCTAACTAATGGTGCTTTTGTCTCTGATTTTCTCTGGGAACATGAACTCGGAATGAACACCTACGTCCGCGTTGCCATGTGCCTGGTTTTCCACGTCGCAGGATGTGTTGCATACACGTTCCTGAACGACGCTGTGGTCGATGCCTATAAAGCCTTCAATGGCGGCTTCACCACCCGTGGCGTGGGCATCGGTATCGCGCATTACACGTTCATTTATATTTTTTTCGGGGTGAATGTATTGGCCGCCGTTCTCCCCGGCCTGTGGGCCAAGCTCGGTTTGCTCGCGCTGATGGTTGCCTGGATTTTGTTCATGATGGTGCCCCACAACCCGTTGCGTGCGCTGTTCTACACCGTGGCCCAAGGTGGCGTCACGTTGCTGGCGATTCTGCTCACGCAGGTCATTGAACTGCGTTGGCAAAAACGCTTGCTGACGCGGCGCACGTTGCCTGCCGGTCCTGTGCAGGAGGGGGTGGCATGACCCGATCCGGTCGCCTCGCACACCTTCAGCAAACGCAGATTCTGCGTGCCGATAAAGCCATGGCCGGGGTTGCGCATGAATAGCCGTCGAGTCATCGGTCTGGCCGTGCATGCGTTGGCCTGCGTGATTTATATCCTCATGAACGGCTATGCCGTGGCTGCCTACAAACAGCTGGTCGGCGGGTTGACTTCGCGTGGCGTCGCCATCGGCATGGCGATGTACCTGATTTTCTACTTTTTCGTTGCCGTGAATTTGATTCTGGTCTTCATCCGGCGCCAGGCCCTCCAGTTTGGCCTGGTGATTTTCATGATGCTGGCGATTTTGTTTTACCTGCTGCCGCAGTATCCGGTCCGCGGCCTGGCGTATTGCGCACTCACCGGTGGCCTGACGATTGCCGCCATTTTGCTGACCGGTGCCATCGACAAGGCCTACGCGCGCTTGCGCGGGCAGGCGCAGGTGAAATCGCCAGCGATCCACAGCCGTCGGGCAACGCCGCTTCTGCTGCTGATCACGGCGTTGATCGGCGTGTGCGTATGCACCGTTTTGCTGGCGCTGGGGATTTACGCGGATGCCACAAAGGCCAATGATTCGGCCGTGTCGTATCGCGACACTCAAGGTCACGACGACGGCGGGGTACAGCAATGCGCCTGATGACCCGTTTGAACACGTTGCTCGCCTTCGCCAGGCGCCGGCTTTTTCTCGGGCTGACGGCGCTGCTATTGGCGCTGGCGATGTTTGCCACTCCGTTGGTTTCCAACGCCGTGATGTTGCTGATGGAGCGGAGCAACTTCATCCCGGCGCAGTCGTCGATCTGGACCTTTGAACCTTACGAAATCAATCAAGGTTCCTCGTCTTACTGGCTCTACGGTGAGGATCGGGTAAATTACTACTCCTTCACCTACACCCCTGAAACCGCTTACCGCCTGATCGCCAAAAACAATCAGTGTGCGGGCTTCGACAAGCGCGACGTGCGCACATGGTGCACACCATGATCGCGTGGTTGCGGGTATGGAAATGGCTCAATCATCTGCTGAGCCTGATCGGTGCGTTGGCCGTCATCGCCGCCGTGATGTTCTGGGTCGGGTCGAGTCGTGATAATGCGAAGCCGGTGTTGCCCGCTTACCCCGATGCGGTATGGCGCGGTGCGGAGGACGGTGGCTACTTCATCGAGATCACCCGCTCGACACCGCCGGACTATTTCGTCCAGGTGCGTGCAGAGGGCGGCAGTCTGGTCACCGAAGGCTGGACGCGCTTCGCTACCCCTGACGGCAAGCCGTTGACGATGAATCGTGTCGGCGGTGCGGACAGCGAATACCTCTTCATCGATTCGTACGTGCCGATTACCCCGAGCAAAGGAGGGCTCGTCCAATGAAGTTTCTCGCTTGCATGATGTCGCTGGCGGCCCTGGCCGGCCTGTTGTTGACGGGCTGCACGACGCAGCTGGTTTATATGAACGACATTTATCTGGTCAACAGCTGCGGCGTACCGCTGCAAGTGCAATCACAGAATTCGACTAACTGGCTGCCGCCGATCGAGCCGCAAATGGTTGCACCGGGCGAGCGCGTCAGCGTGGCCAGCTACCGGTCGTACGGTGAAGACGTCGATGGGCAAGTCAGCTGCCGCTATTCGCTCAGCATCAAAGGGCCTGAACGCACGCGTCTGGTCACTGCCGATGAAATGCGCCAGGCCTTGCACTCCGTCAAACGTGAGAGCGATGGCTTGCAGCGCAGATGGACTCTCAAGGACGGAGTGTTTTGCCCATGATTGCCGTGTCTGACGAGATGCGCATGTACCTGGCCTTCATCGCCGACAGCGATCTGTTCGGCGGCATCGCGATCTTGAGTTTTCTGCTGATTGTCACGGCGATCAGCAAGCGCCTGCGTCAGTCATGGCTGCATCGGGCGTTGATGTTCATGGTCCTGATTTCGCTGGTTGCCATCGAAATTAGCGGCGGTTACTACGCCTCGTTGCCTCCAGCATGACGGCGCCACAGAACGTGCTCAGTCGCGCGCAACTGGGTTTTTTCATGGGGGCCTTGTGGTGGCCAACGTTGGCAGTGCTGGCGATTTCTTCCTATGACCTGTGGACTGGCGCTTATTCGACGCACGACTCAGCCCAGACCTATTGGCAGTACCCGTTGTGGTGGGGCATTCCCGGGCTGTTGGGGTTTTCGCTGTGGATGTCGCGTGGCGCCAAGCGTCGAACCGAGCAACAAGCAGTGCGGATGGTTTGGATGGCACCTTTGAAATTCGTGCTTTTTTACGGCGTGCCATGGGTGATTTATGGCCTGTGCAGTCTGATCGCCGGGCCGTTTTCGGATGCTTACATGTCCTTCGCCTGGATCATGCTCATACCGTACGTGCTAATCGCCGGTTATTTCTGCGCCGGCGTAACGGTCGCGCTCTACAGGATATTTTTTTGATGAGTTCCATTACCAGGCAGGTAACCCGTGTCGTTTAACCATTACTACCAAAGCGAACTCACCGCTCTGCGCCAACTCGGTCGCCGTTTCGCCGAGCGTAGTCCTGCGTTGGCGCCGTATCTGGGGCAGGCCGGGCGCGATCCGGACGTCGAGCGCTTGCTCGAAGGCTTTGCCTTCCTCACCGGGCGGCTGCGCCAGAAGCTCGATGACGAACTGCCTGAGCTCAGCCATTCGCTGATGCAACTGCTGTGGCCGAACTACATGCGGCCGCTGCCGGCGTTCAGCATTCTGCAGTTCGATCCGTTGAAGCGTTCGGGGCCGGCGTTGAGGGTCGAGCGCGATACGCCGATTGAAAGCGTGCCGATCGAAGACGTGCGCTGCCGCTTCCGCACCTGCTACCCGACCGAAGTGTTGCCGCTGGATCTGGCCGCGCTGAACTACTCGGTGAAGGGCGACGGCTCGCTGCTCAGCCTGCGCCTGGAAATGAGCGCCGACGGCCACCTCGGTGAGCTGGAACTGAGCAAATTGCGCCTGCACTTTGCCGGTGAGCGTTACATCAGTCAGATGCTCTACCTGAGCCTGCTGCGCAACCTCGAAGGCATCGAATTGATCCCGCTCGACGGCGCCGGCAAGCCGATCGATGGCGTCAGCGGCAAGCCGATGGCGTTCAAGATTCCCGGTGACCGGGTCAAACCGGTGGGCTTTGCCGAAGAAGAAGCGTTGATCCCGTATCCGCTGAACACCTTCCGTGGCTATCGCTACCTGCAGGAATACTTCGCCTTTCAGGACAAGTTCCTGTTCGTCGACGTCAACGGCCTGGACATCCTCAAGGCACTGCCCGAAGACACGCTCAAGCAGATGCGCGGCCTCGAATTGCGCTTCGACATTCGCAAGAGCGGCATCATGCGCATGCGTCCGACCCTGGATAACGTGAAGCTGTTTTGCACGCCAATTGCCAACCTGTTTGCGCACGACGCACTGCCGATCCGCCTCGATGGCAAGCAGGACGAATACCTGCTGCTGCCGGCGGAATTCGATCTGGAAAACTGCGGCGTGTTCTCCGTGGAAACCGTGACCGGCTGGAAGCCCGGCGGCCTCGGTTATCAGGAATACGTGCCGTTCGAATCGTTCGAGCATGACCCGAGTTTCGACGTGCCCAACAGCCGTCCGCACTACAGCATTCGCCAGCGTTCGTCGCTGTTGCACGACGGCCTCGACACTTACCTGAGCTTCGGCATCCGCCACACCGAAGCCCACGAAACCCTGTCGATCGAGCTGATGTGCACCAACCAGAACCTGCCGCGCAAGCTCAAGCTTGGCGACATCTGCATGGCTTGCGAAGAGACGCCGGAGTTCTTGAGCTTCCGCAACATCACCCCGGCGACGTCCAGTTTCGCGCCACCGCTGAACCGTGACTTCCTGTGGAAGCTGATCAGCAACATGTCGCTTAACTATCTGTCGCTGGCCGACGTCAATGCGTTGAAGGTGATTCTCGAAACCTACGACTTGCCGCGCTACTACGACCAGCACGCAGAGAAGGTCAGCAAACGCCTGCTCGGTGGCCTCAAGCACATCAAGCATCACCACGTCGATCGGTTGCACCGTGGCCTGCCGGTACGCGGTTTGCGCACCGAACTGACCATCGACCCGGAAGGGTACATCGGCGAGGGCGACCTGTTCGTCTTCGCTTCGGTTCTTAACGAGTTTTTCGCGCTTTACGCCAGTCTCAATTCATTCCATGAACTGCGCGTAAAAAGCACACAGGGAGAGGTGTACCAATGGACACCACGTATGGGCCTTCAGCCCCTGCTTTAAGCGGGCTGACCAAGGTAATACGCGAGTACTCGCTGTTTCAGGCCGTGCTGCTGGTGATCGACCGGCTGCGCGAAGCACACCCGCACCTGAGCGAAGACGATCTGTACGATCAGGTCGAGTTCCAGGCCAACCCGAGCCTGGGCTTTCCGCGCAGCGATGTCGATCGCGTGGAGTTTTTCGAAGAGCACGGGCAGATGCGCGCGCGCATGCGTTTCAACCTGATCGGCCTGGTGGGCTCGGGTTCGCCGTTGCCGGCGTTCTACGGCGAACAAGCCCTGGGCGACAGCGAAGACGGCAACCCGACGCGCAACTTCCTCGACCTGTTCCACCATCGCCTGCAACGGCTGATGCTGCCGATCTGGCGCAAGTACCGCTATCGCGCGAGCTTCCAGAGTGGCGCGCTCGACCCGTTCTCGTCGCAACTGTTTGCGCTGATCGGCCTGGGCGGCGACGAGATTCGCAAGGCCAAGGAACTCAACTGGAAACGCCTGCTGCCGTACCTCGGTCTGCTCAGCTTGCGGGCGCACTCGGCGGCGCTGATCGAAGCCGTGCTGCGTTACTACTTCAAGCACGAAGACCTGGTCATCGAGCAATGCATCGAGCGCCGCGTGGAGATTCTCCACGAGCAGCGCAATCGTTTGGGCCGCGCCAACAGCATGCTCGGAGAAGACCTCGTGCTCGGTGAGCACGTGCGCGACCGCAGCGGCAAATTCCGCATCCACATCACCCAGCTCGACTGGCAGCGATTCCATGAATTCCTGCCGATCGGTTTCGGTTACCAGCCGCTCTGCGCGCTGGTGCGGTTCACCCTGCGTGACCCGCTTGATTACGACATCCGCCTGGTCTTGCGCCAGGAAGAAATCCGCGAACTGCGCATCGGTGAGCAGAACGCCTGTCGCCTCGGCTGGACCAGTTGGCTGGGCCGCGAGAAGGCGGACGGCGTGGTGACCCTGGGCAGCAAAATTCATTAAGGACGTGAGCCATGATCAACGTAGACCTGCAACAACTCATCCAGGCGCTGGACGCCGAAACCCGTCGTGATCTGGAACGTTCGGCCGAGCGTTGCGTCGCCCGTGGCGGCAGCAAGATCCTCGTCGAAGACCTGATGCTCGGCCTGCTCGAGCGCCCGAACGGTTTGCTCACGCGCGCGTTGCAAGATGCCGACGTCGACGCCGGTGAACTCAGCGCCGCGCTGCAATCGCGGGTCGAGCACAGCGCTTCGCGCAACCCGGTGTTCGCCCCGGAACTGGTGCAGTGGCTGCAAGACGCGCTGCTGGTGGCCAACCTCGAACTGGGCCAGACCCAGGTCGAAGACGCCGCGCTGATCCTCGCGCTGCTGCGCAACCCGATGCGCTACGCCGGCAGCCGTTATCAGCCGCTGCTCGCCAAGCTGAACATCGATCGCCTGAAAGAATTTGCCCTGTCGCAAAAAGAGCAACCGGCGGCCAATGGCAAACCGGCCGCGCAGGGCGAATCGCTATTGCAGCGCTTCACCCACAACCTGACCCAACAGGCCCGCGACGGCAAACTCGACCCGGTGCTGTGCCGTGACGGCGCGATCCGCCAGATGGTCGACATCCTCGCCCGTCGCCGCAAGAACAACCCGATCGTCGTCGGTGAAGCCGGTGTCGGTAAGACCGCGATCGTTGAAGGCCTGGCGTCGCGCATCGCTGCCGGTGAAGTGCCGCAAGTGCTCAAAGGCGTCGAGCTGCTGTCGCTGGACATGGGCCTGTTGCAGGCCGGCGCGAGCGTCAAAGGTGAGTTCGAGCGTCGCCTCAAAGGCGTGATCGACGAAGTCAAAGCCTCGCCGAAACCGATCATTCTGTTCATCGACGAAGCCCACACCCTGATCGGCGCGGGCGGCAATGCCGGCGGTTCCGACGCGGCCAACCTGCTGAAACCGGCACTGGCGCGGGGCGAGCTGCGCACCATCGCCGCCACCACGTGGGCCGAGTACAAGAAATACTTCGAGAAAGACCCGGCCCTGGCCCGTCGTTTCCAACCGGTGCAACTGCACGAACCGACCGTCAGCGAAGCGGTGACCATCCTCCGTGGTCTGGCCCAGGTGTACGAGAAGAGCCACGGCATCTACCTGCGTGATGACGCGGTGGTTTCCGCTGCCGAATTGTCCGCGCGTTATCTGGCCGGTCGGCAGCTGCCGGACAAAGCCGTTGATGTGCTCGACACCGCTTGTGCCCGCGTGCGCATCAGCCTCGCCGCTGCTCCGGAAAGTCTTGAGCGCCTGCGTGGCGAACTGGCTGAAGGCGGCCGTCAGCGTCAGGCCCTGCGCCGCGATGCCGAAGCTGGCTTGCTGATCGACCACGAAGCACTCGATGCGCTGGAAGCGCGTCTCGATGAAGCCGAAGACGAAATGGTCGCACTGGAAACCCAGTGGACTGAACAGAAAGCCTTGGCCGAGCGCCTGCTGGAACTGCGTCAGCAACTGGCCAAGGCCCGCGAAGCGGCCGCCGTGGAGCCGGTGGTCACCGTCGAAGAAGACGCCGAAGGCACCGTGATCGAAACCGTTGCCGCTGAGGTTGAAGAAGGCCAGAGCGTCGAAGCGCTGGAAGCCCTGCTCAACGAAACCCACAGCGCACTGACCGCCGCGCAGGTCAAAGAGCGTCTGGTCAGCTTTGAAGTGTGCCCGCGTCTGGTTGCCGAAGTGATCAGCGCCTGGACCGGTGTGCCGCTGGCGCAACTGGCCCGCGAACACAACGCCAAAGTCGCCAGTTTCGCCACCGACCTGCGCACGCGCATTCGTGGTCAGGAACAAGCCGTGCACGCATTGGATCGCTCGATGCGCGCCACTGCTGCCGGCCTGAACAAACCTGATGCGCCAGTCGGTGTGTTCCTGCTGGTCGGCCCGAGCGGCGTCGGTAAAACCGAAACCGCGCTGGCCCTCGCAGACCTGCTGTACGGCGGCGATCGTTTCATCACCACCATCAACATGTCCGAGTTCCAGGAGAAGCACACCGTTTCCCGCCTGATCGGTGCACCGCCAGGCTACGTCGGGTACGGCGAGGGCGGCATGCTCACCGAAGCCGTGCGCCAGAAACCGTACTCGGTCGTGCTGCTTGATGAAGTCGAGAAGGCTGACCCTGACGTGCTCAACCTGTTCTACCAAATCTTCGACAAAGGCGTGGCCAACGACGGCGAAGGTCGCGAGATCGACTTCCGCAACACGTTGATCCTGATGACCTCGAACCTCGGCAGCGACCGCATCAGCGAGCTCTGCGAAAACGGCGCGCGGCCAACCGCCGAAGTGCTCGAAGAAACCATTCGCCCGGTGCTCAGCAAACACTTCAAACCGGCGCTGCTGGCGCGGATGAAAGTGGTGCCGTACTACCCGGTCGGCGGCCCGGTGCTGCGCGAGCTGATCGAGATCAAACTCGGCCGTCTCGGCGAGCGCCTCAACCGTCGCCAGCTGGATTTCACTTGGTGCCAGAACCTCGTCGATCATTTGTCCGAGCGTTGCACGCAAAGCGAAAGCGGTGCGCGCCTGATCGATCACTTGCTCGATCAGCACGTGCTGCCGCTGGTAGCGGATCGTCTGCTCGACGCGATGGCCACCGGTGAGAGCCTCAAGCGTGTGCATGCCACGCTCGACGGCGACGCCAGCGTGACGTGCGAGTTCGCCTGAGGTGGGTGTGATGTTCACTCAAGTGCCGCAGCCGCTGGTCTATGCCGAAGCGTTGCTGGCGCAGTTCGCCAGTCTGTCGCGTGCGGCAGACGGCGCTGCGCTCTTGGGTGACTTCGTGCGTGGGCTGGCCGAGTTGAGCGGCTGCGAATTGACGCAGCTGTATCTTCTCGACGCTACCCACACCTGCCTGGGGATGAACGCCGAGTACCTCGATGGCGCCCTGCAACCGCGCGAAGCGGCGAGCCTGCCTGCCGATTACAACGGTGAGCAATTGCTGCAATTCGCCCTGTGCCAGAACCGCGTGGTGTGCCTCGACGACCTCGGCGGCAGCCTGCACGAAACCAGTTTCCTGCCGGCCGCCACGCGCGCCTGGCAATCGTTACTGTGCGTGCCGCTGGTCAATCAGCACAAGGCTGTCGAAGGTCTGCTGCTATGCGCCAGCCATCGCCGCGTCGATTTGCAGGGTTTCGCCGATTCGCTCGGGCAACTTGGCTCGTTCGTGCTGGGGCAGTTGCACTTGCTGCAACGCCTGCGTCAGCCAATGGATGTGGTCGCGCCGACGTCGCGCAGTGTGGCCAATGTCAGCGGTTATGGCCTGATCGGTAAAAGTGCGGCGATGCGTCAGACCTACTCGCTGATCAGCAAGGTCTTGCACAGCCCGTATACCGTGCTGCTGCGCGGTGAAACCGGCACCGGCAAGGAAGTTGTGGCGCGGGCGATTCACGATTGCGGCCCGCGTCGATCCCAGGCGTTCATCGTGCAGAACTGCGCGGCGTTCCCGGAAAACCTGCTGGAAAGCGAACTGTTCGGCTACCGCAAAGGCGCCTTCACCGGCGCCGATCGCGACCGTGCCGGGCTGTTCGACGCGGCCAATGGCGGCACGTTGTTGCTCGATGAGATCGGCGACATGCCGTTGTCGTTGCAGGCGAAATTGCTGCGCGTATTGCAAGAAGGCGAGATTCGTCCGCTGGGTTCCAACGACACCCACAAGATCGATGTACGCATCATCGCCGCCACGCACCGTGATTTGTCGGTGCTGGTCAGCGAGGGCAAATTCCGCGAGGACTTGTACTACCGCCTCGCGCAATTCCCGATCGAGTTGCCGGCGCTGCGTCACCGTGAAAGCGACATTCTCGAACTGGCGCGGCATTTCGCCGAAAAGGCCTGTTCGTTTTTGCAGCGCGACCCGGTGCGCTGGTCGGATGCGGCGCTGGAGCATCTGTCTGGCTACAACTTCCCCGGCAACGTCCGCGAACTCAAAGGCCTGGTCGAACGCGCGGTGTTGTTGTGCGAGGGCGGCGAGTTGCTGGACGAGCATTTTTCCCTGCGCATGGAGGCGATGGCCGACGACAACAGTGGCCTGAACCTGCGTGAACGCCTGGAGAAAGTCGAACGCAGCCTGCTGCTCGATTGCCTGCGCAAGAACGACGGCAACCAGACCCTCGCCGCCCGCGAACTGGGCCTGCCACGCCGCACGCTGCTGTATCGCCTCGGTCGCCTGAATATCAATTTGGGTGACTTTGATGGTTGAGCAGAAAGTGATCGCTGCATCCAACAATATCCCTGTGGGCAGTGAAACCCCTGTGATCAGTGAACCCCCTGTGGCGAGGGGATTTATCCCCGATCGGCTGCGCAGCAGTCGCAGTCCGGCAAACGCGGTTTCCCTGCAGAAACCGGGTCACAGGTTTTGGGGGCGCTGCGCACCCCAGCGGGGCGGTGCGACGTTTCGCCAAGTCCCCTCGCCACAGGAGATCGTGGCACCTCCTTGGATTGGCTCTGAGCTTCGGTTTAGAGCCTCCCAAACCAACAAATTCGCTAATAACGGCGCCGCCCGCAAGGGTCGGCGCTTTGTGCTTTGTCTACCCCTGGAGACCCTCTGATGTCTGTTCGTCACTGGCACGCTGTCCTGCTGACCCTTGTCGTTCTATGCGGCCTTGCAGGCTGTAGCGGCAATTACAAATTCAACGACACCGACTATCGCCCGTTGGGTGATCCGCAAGCGGTCAATCGCGGCAAGTGACCGCAAGGAGCATCAAACATGGAATTGGTTTTCGAAATGCTGAATACCAAGCAGTTCGTGCCCACCGAGCTGTGCCAGCGGACCTTCAAACAGGCCGGTGGCGTGATCGGGCGGGGCGAGGACTGCGACTGGATCATTCCTGACCGCAAGCGTCACCTGTCCAACCACCACGCGATTGTCAGCTTTCGCGAAGGCGTGTTTTTCCTCACGGACACCAGCAGCAACGGTGTTCAGGACGGTGAGAGCGGCGCACGTCTGAGCAAGGGCGAGCCAGTGCGCATCGAACACGGCAGCACCTACGTGCTGGGCGACTTCGAGATCCGTGCACGGCTGGTGCGTGACCCGGCGGCGTTCGACGGTGAAGCCGGGCGTCCGCGCGCAGCCGGCAGCATCATCCCGGATGACGCCTTCCTCGACCTCGACCCGCTCAATGCGCTCGAACAGCAAGAACGCGTCTACTCGGAAATCGACGAATTGCTGGCGCCGAACACCGCGCCCGAGGACAGCCGTCAGCGCGCCGACTATGCGCGCATCGACATGGAAAGCCTGATGGTGCCGGAGCTGATCAGCGCCCCCGTCGAGCCTGAGCCTGCGCCCGCGCCGAAAGCCGTTGAGCGCCAGAGCGAAGGTTTCTGGGAGCACTTCGGTGCCGCACTGGGGGTCGACGTCAAAGGCCTCAGCCACGACGAGCGCGAAGCCCTGGCGCTGAACGCTGCGCGCTTGTTGCGTCAGAGCGTCGGCGGTTTGCAGCAGAGTCTGCGCACCCGTTCGGAGCTTAAAAACGAACTGCGTCTGGCCCAGACCACCGTGCAAGGCACCAACAAGAATCCGCTGAAATTCGCCGTTGATCCGAGCGAAGCCCTGCAGATTCTGTTGCAGCCAAGCAAGCCTGGCCATCTGCCGGCCGAGCAAGCCATCTCCCGCGCGTTCCGCGATTTGCAGGCGCACCAGGTGGCCTTGCTGACCGCCAGCCGCGCCGCCGTGCGCGGCACGCTTGAGCACTTCTCGCCGGAGCAGTTGACCCTGCGTTTCGAGCGCGACAACAAGCCGTTGATTGCCACGTCGGGCGGGCGCTGGAGAGCGTTCGGCCGTTACCACCAGGCGCTGCGCCAGGACGATGACTGGAGCGAACGCCTGTTGGCCCGCGACTTCGCCCAGGCCTACGAAGAACAGATCCGCCTGATCTCCACCCTCCACACCGACCACCAAGGATGATGCGCATGTCTCGCCGCTCGACCGCTTTTTTCAAGACGCTGACTGCGCTCACCGTGCTGGTGTTGCTCGCCGGTTGCTCGTCGCTGTCGCCGTACTCGAAAGTGACCAAGATCAACCTGAAACTGACCGGCAGCGATCAGTTGAACCCGGACCTCAACGGGCGGCCGTCGCCGATCGTCGTGCGCCTGTTCGAACTCAAGCACCCGGTGACCTTCGAGAATGCTGACTTCTTCAGCCTCTACGAGCGCGCCAAGGAATCCCTCAACCCGGATCTGGTGGCCAGCGAAGAACTCGAACTGCGCCCGGGCGAAACCGTGGAACTGAAACTCAAGGTGGAAGAGGGCAGCAGTTATGTCGGCGTTCTCGCCGCTTACCGCGATTTGCCGGAAACCCAATGGCGCCACACGGTGCAGATCACGCCACTGGAAGTCACCGAAGTCGATCTGACCCTGGACCAGACCGGCATCCGTAACACTAATCAAGTGCTCGCCAAGGCGGATGACTGACCATGAATACCCATAAAGTCATTTGGCAGGAAGGCATGCTGCTGCGTCCGCAGCACTTCCAGCACAACGATCGCTATTACGATCACCAGATGAAAACCCGCACTCAGTTGTTGGGCGGTTACACCTGGGGTTTCCTCAATCTGGAGATCGACCTGCAGTTCCTCAACATGGGCAAACTGGTGATCAGTGCCGCCTCGGGGATTCTGCCGGACGGCAGCCTGTTCGAACTCGGTGGCAACACCGAACCGCTGGCGCTGGACGTGCCGCCGAACACCGGCAACACGCCGATCTACCTGGCGCTGCCGCTGGTCACCGGTAACCACATCGAGTCGCGCCGTCCGGAGCAGTCCGACGTGCTCGCGCGCTACACCGCGTACGACGCCGAAGTGGCCGACTCCAACGCCGGCGACGATTCCGCCAGCCAGGTCAGCTGTGGTCGCCCGGACTTCAAACTGTTGCTCGGCGAGCAGCAGAGCGATCAGGCCTACGTGAAACTGAAGATCTGCGACGTGCTCGACACCACGCCCGACGGCGTGATCAGCCTCGATCCGGATTTCGTCCCGACCTACATTCAGGCCCACGCCTCCAGCTACCTGCTGTCGTGCCTGAAAGAAGTCATCAGCATGCTCAACCACCGTGGTGACACGATTGCCGAGCGGATTCGTTCCAACGGCAAGGTCGGCGGTGCCGAAGTCGGCGACTTCATGATGCTGCAACTGATCAACCGTACCGAGTTGCTGCTGCGCCACTATCTGGGGCTGGAGCAGGTTCACCCGGAAGAGTTGTACCGCACGCTGCTGACCATGCTCGGCGACCTGGCGACCTTCTCCGGCGACAGCAAACGTCCGCGTCTGGACAGCCGCTACTCGCACGCCGACCAGGGCGCGAGCTTCCGCAAACTGATGGACGCGATTCGTCAGGTGCTGTCGATGGTGCTGGAACAACACGCCATCGAGCTGATCCTGCAAGCGCGTCAGTACGGCATCATCGTGTCGCCGTTGCACGACCACAAACTGCTCGGCTCGGCCTCGTTCGTGCTGGCGGCCAGTGCCAACTGCGACTCCGAAGAACTGCGCCACCGCTTGCCGGCGCACCTCAAGGTCGGCCCGGTGGAGCGTATCCGCCAACTGGTCAACCTGCACCTGCCGGGGATCAAGGTCAAACCGTTGCCCGTGGCCCCACGGCAGATCGCGTTCCACTCGAACAAAACCTATTTCATCCTCGAACTCAGTTCCGAAGACCTGGCGCAACTCGAGCGCTCCGGCGGCTTCGCGTTCCACGTGTCCGGCGAATTCGCCGAGCTTGAACTGAAATTCTGGGCCATCAGGAACTGACCGACATGATCAAGGACATGGAACACAACCAGGACGACAAAACCGTCCTGCTCGACCGTCAGGGCCACGGCCCGGCGTCGAGTCCGCTGACCGATTTCGCCGCGCCGCCGCGTTTCGAGCAACTGGAAGAACGGATGATCTACGCCGCGCGCCTGCGCCCGGCCGAAGCGTTCAACATCAGCCTCAATTCGCTGGTGGCGGCGTCCTCCGAACTGCTCTCGGAAGTGGTGCGCCTCAAGCACAGCGAAACCCGCGAAGATTTGTACGCGCTCAACGAGCGCCTGACCGCCGGGCTCAAGCTGTTTGAAGTGCGCGCCCTGCACAACGGCGCCGAAAGCAGCCAGGTGATGGCCGCGCGTTACGTGCTCTGCACCGTGGTCGACGAAGCCGTCGTGACCACGCCGTGGGGCAACGAAAGTGAATGGTCGCAGATGAGCCTTTTGAGCAGCTTCCACAATGAAACCTTCGGTGGCGAGAAGTTCTTCCAGTTGCTCGATCGGCTGTCGAAGAACCCGGTCAAGCACCTGCCGATGCTCGAGCTGATGTACCTGTGCCTGTCCCTCGGCTTCGAGGGCAAGTACCGCGTGCAGGCACGCGGCATGCTCGAACTCGAAGGCATCCGCGACGCCTTGTACCGGCAGATCCGTCAGTTGCGTGGCGACGTGCCGCGCGAGTTGTCGCCGCATTGGGAAGGCTTGAACGATCAGCGCCGCAACCTGGTGCGCATCGTGCCGGCGTGGATGGTGGTGTTGTTCACCTTCGTCTGCCTGGTGGTGATGTATTCGGGCTTCGCCTGGGTCTTGGGCGAGCAGCGCGACACCGTTCTGCAACCATATCAGCCGCTTGATCCGGCCGCGGTTCAGCCGCAGTCGCAGCCGTAAACAGGGACGTGTGATGAAAAAGTTTTTCAAGAAAGTCGGCGCCTTCCTGCGCCAGACCTGGGTCTGGACCCTGCTGCTGGTGCTGTTCGTGGCGCTGCTGGTGTGGTTCGTCGGCCCGTTGTTGGCGGTTGATGACTACAAGTTCTGGGAAGGTTCGACCTCCCGTCTGTTGACCATCAGCGTGCTGTTCCTGATCTGGGGCCTGACCATGGTCTTCGTCAGCTGGCGCGCGGGCATCCGCAAGAAAGCCGATGAAGAATCCGAAGACGGTCAGGATCGCATCCGCCGCGAAGAGCAGATCGACGAAGAACAGAAAGAGTTGAAGGCGCGCTTCAAAGACGCGCTGAAAACCCTGAAGACTTCGAGCCTGTATCGCGGCCGCAGCGAACGCTGGCGCAGCGACTTGCCGTGGTACCTGTTGATCGGCCCACAGGCCTCGGGCAAGACCAGCCTGCTGGACTTTTCCGGTCTGGAATTCCCGATCAACAAGATCGACCGCAAGCTGACCCGCGACACCCTCGGCACCCGTCATTGCGACTGGTACTTCGCCGATCACGGTGTGCTGATCGACACCGCCGGCCGTTACCTGACGCAGCCGGACGCCGAAGTCGACGGCAGCGCCTGGACCACCTTGCTGGAACTGTTGCGCAAGCGTCGTCGTGGCCGTCCGTTGAACGGCGTGCTGGTGACCATTCCGGTGGAAACCCTGCTCGGCGGCAGCGAACAAGACATCGACACCCTGGCGCGCCAGGTGCGTGCCCGTCTGCAAGACGTGCATCAGAAACTGCACGTCGACGTGCCGGTGTATCTGGTGCTGAGCAAGGCTGACAAGCTGCTGGGCTTCGACGAGTTCTTCGATCAACTGACCCGCGAAGAAAGCGATCAGGTGCTCGGTACCAGTTTCCGCAAGGATCAGGTCGGCACCGACGTGGCCGTGCTGCGCAACGAGTTCGAAGAACTGCTGCGTCGCCTCAACAGCCAAGTGATCATGCGCATGCACTCCGAGCGTGACACGCAGCGCCGTGGCCGCATCCTCGACTTCCCGCACCAGCTGGGGCAGATCGGCGAGCGCATGTGTCTGTTCGTCGACATGGCGTTCACCGGCAACCGTTATCAGCGTGCTACGCAACTGCGCGGTTTCTACCTGACCAGTGCACCGCACCTGACCCAGGAAATGGATGCGAGCACCGCCGGCATCGGCGCCAACCTCGGCATCAGTGCCGGCGTGTTGCCGACCCTGCGCAGCGGCCGTTCGCGGTTCATTCATCACCTGCTCAGCCGGGTGATTTTCCCTGAAGCCGATCTGGCCGGTCTCGACAAGCGCGAGCGCAGCCGCATCCATTGGGGGCAACGTGCGTTGTACGTCGGCGCACTGGCGGCACTGGCGTTGTTCGGCATGCTCTGGGCCGGTGGTTTCTCGGCCAACTACGAGCGTCTGGAAAACCTGCGCAACCTCGCGCAGAACTGGACGCAGCAGCGCTCGGCCTTGTCGCCGCGCGATGATGCGATGGGCGCGCTGAAAACCCTCGACACCAGCTATGCCGCGACCCAGGCCTTCCCGAAAAAAGGTGATGTCTCCTACCTTGAGCGTGGCGGTCTGTATCAGGGTGAAACGGTTAATCCGGTGGTCAAAGAAGCTTACGAGCGCGAGCTTGAGAAGCAACTGCTGCCACGCGTTGCGACGATGCTTGAAGGGCAGATCCGCGCCAACATGAAGGACCGCGAAAAGCTGCTCAACAGCCTGCGCGCGTACCTGATGCTGAACATGAAAGACCGTCGCGACGCCGCTTGGCTGAAGGACTGGGTCGCCACTGACTGGTCGACGCGCTACACCGGCAACACCGCGGTGCAGAACGGTCTGAACACTCACCTCGAACGCCTGCTGAAGCTGCCTTTCATCTACCCGCTCAACGACCAGTTGGTCACGCAGGCGCGTCAGGTATTGCGCAGCGAATCGCTGGCCACCGTGGTTTATCGCATGCTCCGCGAGCAGGCGCGCAACTTGCCGGAATACCGTTTCAGCCAACACCTCGGCCCACAAGGCTCGCTGTTTATCGGCACTGAATACGTGATCCCGGGCTTCTACACGCAGACCGGTTATCAACAGTACTTCTCGGTGCAGGGTTCGGCGCTGGTCACCGACATCCTGCGTGACAACTGGGTGCTGGGCGAAGGTGCGGGCATCAGCGACATGGACCTGCGTCGCCTGATGGTCGAACTGGAGCAGCTGTATTTCCGCGACTACGCCAACTACTGGAGCGAAGCCGTTGGCCAGGTGGCGTTGCCGCCGATCAGCGACGCCGGTGAAGGCGCCGAGCAACTGGCGGGCCTGACTTCGGCCAACTCGCCGGTGCTCGCATTGCTCACCGAAGTGCGTGAAAACACCCGCTTCCCGGCCGCTGCCGATCCGGTCGATGAAGCCGGTGATGCCGCCGATGCACTGGCGGGGCAGAAGGGCAAACTGGGTAAAGTCGGCAAACTGGCGTCTGCCGTGGCGGACAAGGCTTCGGCCCTGAACGTTGCCAAGAGCCTGCCGGACACAGCGAAGAAGTCGCTGCAACGTCGCTTCGAACCGCTGCATCGTTTGCTCGATGACAACAACGGTCCGGGCGCCGACCTGACGCCAGCCTTCAACGCGCTCAACGACCTGCAACTGCAACTGTCCGGTCTGGCCCGTTCCAGCACGCCGGAACAAGCCGCGTTCGAACTGGCGAAAACCCGCATGAGCGGCCAGCGTGATGCGCTGACCAACCTGCGCACCGCTTCCGGTCGCCTGCCGCGTCCACTGAGCGTGTGGTTCAACGTGCTGGCCGAAGACTCCTGGCGTCTGGTGCTCAACGATGCTTACCAATACCTCAACGGTCGTTATCAGAACGAACTGTACAGCGTGTATGGCAAGACCATCAGCAAGCGTTATCCGTTCAGCGCCAGCAGCACCAGCGACGTGGCGATCAGCGACTTCCGCGAGTTCTTCAAGGCGCAAGGCACCGTTGACCGCTTCTTCGACAGCTACATGCGTCCGTTCGTCAGCGGCGATCCGGGCAACTACCGCATGCGCAGCATTGACGGTCACAGCCTGCCGGTGTCCAAGGTCTACCTTGATCAGATGGCGGCGGCGCTGACGATTCGTCAGAGCTTCTTCTCGATCAACCCGGCCGAACCGACCGTGCAGTTCAAACTGGAGCCGTACACCCTCGACCCGGCCGTCAGCCGTTCCGAGTTCAAGTTCGGCGACAAGACCATGGAATACCGTCACGGCCCGATCCTGCCAATGTCGTTCAAGTGGCCGACCGAGGCTGAAGACGGTCGCACCAGCCTGGTCATGGACAAAATGGCCGGCCGCCCGATCGGCATCGAGAAGAACTCCGGCCCATGGTCGCTGTTCCGTCTGTTCGACCTGATGCAGACCGAGTACCTGACTGGTCGCGACGTGCTGGTGCTGAAAGCTGACGTAGGCGGCCTGCGCGCCAACTACCTGCTGACCAGCCAGCGCACGCCGAACCCGTTCGACATGGGCGTGCTGCGCACCTTCCGTATGCCGGTGCAGCTCTGATGCTGGTGGCCAGTCCCTGGCGCAGCGCGGCGCGTACCGACCCGGGCAAGGTGCGGGCGCGCAACGAAGATGCCTTCCTCGACCATCCGCAGCAGGGGCTGTGGGTGGTCGCGGACGGCATGGGCGGTCATCAGGGTGGCGACGTCGCCAGCCAGTTGATCGTCGCCAGCCTGGCTGAACTGCCGGCACACGACGAGTTCGACGAACGCCTCAAAGCCATTCGCCAGTGCCTGCACTGGCTGAACCGGCGCCTGGGGCAGGAGTTGACCGTCACTGCCGGCCGTCACGACAGCATCATGGGCAGCACCGTCGTGGCGCTGCTGGTGGAAGGCAATCGCGCGGCCTGCATCTGGGCCGGCGACAGCCGCTGCTACCTGTGGCGCGGCCAGCGTCTGTATCAACTGTCCAAAGACCATTCGCTGCAACAGCAACTGATCGACGAGCAACAGATGAGCGTCGAACAGGCGGCAGCGCACCCGTCGGCTCAGGCGTTGACCCGAGCCGTCGGCGCCGCCGAACAACTGACCCTGGATGTCCTCGAACTCGAGGTCTATCCGGGCGATGCGTTTTTGCTCTGCAGCGATGGTTTGTATCAAGGCCTGAGCAGCGATGCCCTCGGCAACGCCCTCAGCCTCAGCGCGCCGCACGTGGCGCTGGAACGTTTGTTCGACGGTGCCCTGCGGGGTGCCGCTCGGGACAATTTGACTGCCGTGGTAATCCGCCAATGAGTGAAATCGAATCACCCATCGATGATGTGCTGATGAGCGAAGAACAGGCCAACAACCTGACCTACTTCGCCTTCGCCAAAGCCCATAACGCGGAACCCGCGCTGGCCCCGACCAAGGCCAGCATCGGCGCGTTGCCGGACGTGCTGGCCGGCCGTTATCGCCTCGAGCGCCTGCTCGGGGCTGGCGGCATGGGCGCTGTATACCGGGCGAGGGATCTGCTGCACGAACAGTTCGGCGATCCCGACCCTTACATCGCGCTGAAAATCCTCAGCGAAGAATTTGCCGAATCGCCGGACGCCAGTGCCTTGCTCTACAGCGAGTTCGCCCTGACCCGACGCCTGCGCCACGACAACGTTGTGCGCGCGCACACCTTTGAAGTCGACACCGATTGCCAGCGGGCCTTCATCACCATGGAATACATGCGTGGCCTGACCCTGGACAAATTGCTCTGCGAGCGGCCCCTCGGCCTGCCGTGGAAAGAACTGCGTGACATCGTCCTGCCGCTGCTCGACACGCTGGCCTACGCCCACCGTCGCGGCGTGCTGCACGGCGACATGAAACCGAGCAACGTCATGCTCAGCGAAGACGGCTTGCGCCTGTTCGACTTCGGTCTCGGCCAGGCAGAAGAGGGCACCTTGCCCGGCCTGCCGCACCTGAGCCGCGAGCGCTTCAACGCCTGGACGCCAGGCTACGCCGCCCCCGAACTGCTTGAAGGCCAACCGTTGTCGGCCAGCGCAGACGTCTACGGCGTGGCCTGTGTGATCTATGAACTGGCGGGCGGCAAACACCCGTTCCGCCGCTTGCCCTCGACCCAGGCCCGCGACGAGCACCTTGAACGCGAGCTGCAAGCTCCGGCAAACCTGCCGAAACACTGCTGGCCTGCGCTGCAAACAGCGCTGAGCTTCCACGCGGCGGAACGCACCATCACTGCCACTCAATTGCGTGACGCCATGGGCGCCACCTCGTCCTGGCTGCAACGTCTGCGACTTCGGGCATAACGGATGACATTCGAACAGGGAACACACAATGTTCAACTCAGCTAACGAGACCCACTTCAGCCTGACGGTCGAAGACTATGTCGGCGACCTGCAAGTGCTGTCGTTCACCGGCACCGAAGGCATTAGCCAGCCGTTTCGCTTCGACCTCGAACTGGTCAGCGAAAACCCTGATCTGGACCTGGAAAAGCTCCTGCACAAACAGGCCTTCCTCGCCTTCGATCCGCAGGGCTCCGGCATTCACGGGCAGATCTATCGCGTCGCCCAAGGCGATGCCGGCAAGCGCCTGACCCGCTACAAAGTGTCGCTGGTGCCGCAACTGCAGTACCTGCATCACCGCACCAACCAGCGCATCTACCAGCAGATGTCGGCGCCTAAAATCATCGCGCTGATCCTCGAAGAACACGGCATCAAAGGCAACGCCTACAACTTCCAGTTGAGCCAGCCGTGCCCGGATCGCGACTACTGCGTGCAGTACGACGAAACCGACCTGCACTTCGTCCAGCGTCTGTGCGAAGAGGAAGGCATCCACTACCACTTCCAGCACACCCCGAAAGGGCACCTGCTGGTGTTCGGCGACGACCAGACCGTGTTCCCCAAACTCGGCCAGCCAACCGCCTACATTCAGGGCAGCGGTATGGTGGCTGACGAGCCGGTGATCAAAGGCTTCCGCCTGCGCCTGGAAACCCGCACCAGCCGCGTCACCCGCCGCGACTACGACTTTGAAAAACCGCGTCTGCAAATGGAAGCGGCGTACAAACCGGACGCCGCTCCCGATAGCCAAAGCGCCGAACCGGATCTGGAAGACTACGACTACCCCGGTCGCTTCATCGACCGCGCGCGCGGCAAGTTCCTCAGCCAACGCGCCCTCGAACGCCACCGCGCCGACTACCGCCAGGCCGAAGGTCGCGGCGATCAGACCCGTCTGGTCAGCGGCCACTTCATGGAAATGTCTGACCACCCGCGCAGCGAGTGGAACGACCTTTGGCTGCTCACCGAGATCTTCCACGAAGGCAAACAACCGCAAGTCCTCGAAGAAGGCGTGACCAGCGACACCACCGACAACAAGGACGACTTCCACCAGGGCTACCGCAACACCTTCCTCGGCACCCCGTGGGACGTGTTCTACCGCCCGGCCCTCGAACACCCGAAACCGCGCGTACTCGGCAGCCAGACCGCCCACGTCACCGGCCCCGCCGGTGAAGAAATCCACTGCGACCAGTACGGCCGCATCAAGGTGCAATTCCACTGGGACCGCGAAGGCCAGGCCGACGACAAAACCAGCTGCTGGCTGCGCGTCTCCAGCGCCTGGGCCGGCGACCGCTACGGCGCCATCAGCATCCCGCGCGTCGGCATGGAAGTCCTCGTCACCTTCCTCGAAGGCGACCCAGACCAACCACTGGTGACCGGCTGCCTGTACCACAAGGAAAACCCGGTGTCCTACGCCTTGCCGGCGAACAAGACGCGCAGCGTGTTCAAAACCCTCAGCTCACCGGGGGGCGGCGGCTACAACGAACTGCGCATCGAAGACAAGAAAGGCGCGGAGCAGATCTACATCCACGCCCAGCGCGATTGGGATGAAAACGTTGAGCGCGACCAGAAGATTCGGGTCGGCAACGAACGCCACGACACCGTCGAGAAGAACACCTACACCGAGCTCAAGGCCGAAGAACACCGCACCACGGTGTCCGACCGCAAGGTTGAAACGCGAATCGATGATCACCTGACGGTTGGGCAGAACCAGCACATCAAACTGGGGACTGCGCAACTGACCAGCGCCGGGAAAGAGATACACCTCAAGGCTGGGGACAAGATCGTTATTGAAGCCGGGACGGAGCTGACCATTCTTGGGGGTGGCAGCTTTATCAAGCTCGATGGCGGTGGTGTGACGGTGGTTGGGCCGGTGGTGAAGATTAATGCCGGTGGGGCGCCTGGGAATGGGACCGGGATCGGGATTAAACCGCCGGTGCTGCCGGGGGCGGCGGATAAGGATAAGGCGGGGAGTTTGATGGATCAGGCGTTCGGGAATTCGGTGCCTGAGAAGGTTAAGCCGAAGGCTTTTTTTGTGTTTTCTGAGTGATGAGTTTTGTGATGACAAGCAAAAAGAACCCCGGCAGATTCCGCTTGAAATGGACCATGTTGCTGGCATTGGGCCTCAGTTCTGACGTATTCGCCGTGCAATGCCCAGCCGAAAATTTTGAAGGATTTGTGAAGGTGTTTTCTGCTGAGCCAGAGGTGCAGCACGCGTTCACCACTTCACCTATTCACTTTATGGAGGTTGTTGCAGAGGGCCGTGAAGCTAAAGTGGTTGAGCGAGAAGTCGAAACTTTGGGCGCTGATGAGTTGAGCATGCTCTCTCCCGAGGCAGTCCAAATGTCGAGTTTGGCTGTGATGGTTCAACTACCGAATAAGCTTTTCGTTCGTAATCAGAAAGGAGATTTGCTGAAGATTCTTACATTCCAAAAAACCGATTGCTGGTCTTTGAGCAGGGTTGAGAACTGGTCACTAGGCGCTGTGCTGAACTCCCAGATTGATATATCGAGTCTTCCCCCAGGAGTGCGCAGCTTGAGAAGAGGGGAAATTTTGGTCGATTTGGCAATGGAAGCAGCGTTTCCAGCATCGACTCAGCTTTATATTTCCGCACTTGATAGCTACTTGGACGGCGCAGATAAGGGGTCTACAGAGGCTGGGTATCAAGCAGTCCTGTTGAGTTTGTCAGGTCAAGCACCACGCCTAGAGAACTCGAGAATTCTTGAACTGTTGTTCAATGCAGCTAGTACCTCTGGAGCAGCAAATCTTGCACTCGCGAACTTCTACTGTGACGGGGGGCGCTATGACCAGGCACGCCCCTGCGCAGACCCCGAGAAATCTCTTAACGCTCTTGAAGGGGGAGCGAAGCTCGGCTCTATGGAAGCAATGAATCAATTAGGGCTCTCATACGAGAGGGGCTCTCTGGGTATAACCAGCCCAAGTCGTGCGCTTGCATGTTTCCAGGCGGCAGCCGACAAAGGATTTGAATTATCCAAAAAAAATGCGGCGCGACTTATCGCCGAAAATGTAAAAACTGAGTCCTCACTTTGCTTTAAGCAGGAAGCTAACCAATGACTACCGGAGTACTTGAGCAGAAATCGCTCTATAACAAAGGCGACTATGTATATGGCGACGGCAAAGGCAAAGACACTGATGGCGACGGCAAGAAAGAGATTGATTGCTCAACCTTAGTATGGGAAATGCTAAAAACGGCCGGTTATAAAGTTCCATACAGCAATACTACTGCTCTGAAGATAAATGTCACGAATTATGATGTAATCGAATGGAAAGATGTATTGCCTGGAGACATTGCGCTTTGGCCAACACATACAGGGTTTGTCGAAGATATCGATGTGGAAAATAAAAGTGGGAATTTTTTTGGCTCCCAAAATTCTACTGGTCCCGCTACCGCTAAATTTGGAACAGGCTCAAATTTTTGGCCGATGCCAATCAAGTTTTTACGAGTTAAAGAGATTTTTAAGACAGGATCCCAGCCTGCCTCTACCCCAGAACCTGCTCCCGTAACCCCGCCAGCGCCAACCGCTTATCCTTTAATGAACTTTCAGTACCCGTTTAGAAAATCTGACGGGACACAGTTCAAGGACTCCGAGGAGATCTTTAAAGCTCTCGAAAGTGAAGGATCGGGGAATTTTTTATTAGGCAATCATGGTTTTTGGCACGGTGGTATTCATATTAGCGATGCCAGTGCCCCTTACTGTGTAAAGAATGAGCCCGTTCGATGCATGGCCGATGGGGTAGTTGTCGCCTATCGCCTCAACGAAGATTATCTTCAGTCGGATTATTCTGGCGATAAGCCGGCCAAGCTCAAATACTCTAATTCTTTTTGCCTAGTTCGACATGACTATAAGTCGCTCGCTAATCCGGAAGAGGGTGCAAATAAAAAGAAACAAAATAGCTTAGTATTTTTCAGCCTCTATATGCACCTTATGCCATACAAAGGCTATTTGCCGACAGAGGAAGAGCTGGGCAAGCCGAAGATAAAGTTCAAGGTGGGGGATTTTACAGCCCGCAGTGATGTCGAGGATGGGCCGGGGTGTGAAAAGTACGGAATGATTTCTGTTGGTACCGTTTTCGAGGTTCTAGACGAAAAGCTTGCCAGTAACGGCATTACTTATGCCAAAGGAAAGTTGTTAAGCGGAAAGGTTCCAAACAGGAAGGTCGGGCAAGAAGCATGGTTCGCATACAAGAAAGACGGTGTGGTATTAACCAACAAAAAAGACACTGCTATCTGGAGCGCAATATTACCTCCGGAACGAACTCGGCCTGGTTATTGGAAGGGGGTAGTAAAGGCACGTGTCACCGCCCCGAACGGATTACCGTTGTACGCTGTGCCGAGTACACTTGCCAATGGTGAGAGTGCCGGTGAACCGATGGGGGAAATGGCCCTTTGTTTGAACAGTGAAATTAAGTTCGACGGTACTAAAGTATTCAACTTGAAAGTTGGCAGTTCTCTTGTTCGGATGGCTGAGTGCATTTGTCTGTCCGGCGGTTTGAGAGGTGCAGGAGCTGTCCCACCGATTTTCTGGGCCTGCGTGGAAGATATCGGTAAAGGTCGAATGGTCGCTTGGGCCGAAACCACACCAACCGAATTCGATAAGGTAATCGCGTGCCAGGCACCTATCAAAGCGGGTCATCCGGTTGGGTTTTTAGGCTTGCAGGAGAACCCTGGGAAAGTTGAGGGTTCGACCACCAGTAAATATCATGCCCATATTGAGATATTCACCAGTGATACGGGACTCGATAAGTTCTTGCAGAATGAAGCAGCCCTGAAAGTTGGCATGAGTTACATGAAGCTGCCTGCCGGCACGGTACTCGCCAGTAAAGCAGCCGCCGGGCAGTCTTCGACCCTTGAGTCCGAACATACAGTTCCTATGGGCTCGGTTACCACATTTAAAGACTCACAGGGAGTCGAGTGGTATGAGCCGACTGTGACAGAGAAAAATAAGAAACTGACGGGCTTGATAAAAAAGGTGGATGTGACATTTACATCATCAGGAGCTCAGCTGATATCCCAGCATGATTGGGCAAAATTAGGATTTACAGTTGTCAAAGAGGGCGATGAAAACTCGGATGGTTTTCTTGATCCTGACACCATGCCGCCTTTTTTTAAAGAGTTGCATGCGAAACTCGACGCTCTTGGTAACACAGATGGTGAAGTAACTTCCGCAGACTTGAACTCGGCATTAAAAAATGTGGAATTTCGGGATAAGTGGACAAAGTTGATTGCTTACCATCCGACCGAATGGCAGGCGAAATCCTCTGAACCGAAGTGGAGTCGTCTTGATAAATTACTCGAAGACTCTCCGAAGTTATTGAAGCATGAAAAAGAACGCATCGATAAACTGGTTTTTTGGGATGAACTGGCGGGTGTGCTGCAGATGACACTACCAAAACAGGTCTATCATTTTCACCCTATCGCGTTTGTCAATAATTTCATGAAGTTTGCCGTGCCTGGAAAAGGCTGGGCGCACAGCGCATTTGCTAATTTGCTTGCAAGTGTAGAGTCGAATAACGATTACACTGCTTACAATAAAACGAAGGGTGGACACCAATCCTTTTATAAAACTGATTTGACGACGTGGACAATCGCTGAACTTCAGAAAAAACAAATGGATCGTGATGTTCTTGCGGCGGGTCGCTATCAGATGATTGCTGACACGATCAATGGTGCTGTGAAAAAACTTGAGCTTGATACCAGTCTTAAGTTTGATGAAAAGATGCAGGACAAAATTTTCGAAGAATACTTAATAAGAATTAAACGCAAGGCGTTCATCCAATATCTGGAAGGGGATGGCGATATCGAAAAAGCTGCTTACGCCTGGGCTTTAGAATTCGCCTCGGCAGGTGTTAGAAAAGGTAAAACTATAAGCCCCGTGTCGAAAAAAGACGAGAACGGAGTCACGGAAATGAAAGACGGAAAACCGGTAATGTTAGCCAGGGTCGCAAGCTTTGAAGGACAGTCGTATTATGATGGCGTTGGTACAAATGCCGCTCACATATTACCAGTTGACATGATTCGTGTTCTGGAGGAGTCAAAAAATAATGGCAATTAAATTTTTGGGGTTTCGTTTATTTTGGTTGGGCACACTTTTTCTGTTTTCGTGTTTCGCTAAGGCTGATACACCGCGGTTTGAAAACTATAAAGTCGACGAAATATTTCAGGGCGAACATCATGATGTTGTGGTGAGTGATGAAAATAAAATCTGGGATGAGGGGCGAAAGAGTGCCATTAAGCGCCCCGTAAATTTTGCTGGTCATTACGTAGTTTACGCAAACGGCTGTGGTGGCGGCGCGATATGTGGGGAGGTTCTTGACGTAAAAACCGGAGAGGTTGTGACATCATTTCCTAATGCATATTACATAGTTGGAAATGACGGAACAGCACCCTATGCGGCCGTCTACCAATCGGACAGCAAATTGCTCATGATTATGGGGGTCGCAGCCGACCCAGAGGTAGATGTAAATGGTAACGACCTCGAAGAAGGTAACAGATTGCGTTTCTATGAGTTCGATGGAAAAGCGCTTAATTTAATAGATCTTGTCGATCAGTGACTCCGGTTATCACTTCGAGGAGATGGAGATGGACTTGGCTAAATCCGTCACCCTACTATTTTTTAGATCTTCGCAAAATAGCAAAAAAATGAAAAAAGGTCACAATGAGAAAAGTTGATAGTGAGAAAAGGTGGCAGATTTATTTGTGGTGAAAATGGGGGCAGACCACGTTTTATTAATGATCCAAAACCGTGGTCTGTCCCCACTTTCCACTCTGAACTACTCCATTACTATCGCGATCCAGTATGGTCCAAATCTCCACAGTGCGAGGTTAGAGCTGGCAGAAACCGCAGAAACTCCTTCATTATGGATGTATGATCTATGAAATATTTTTTTCTGTTGATTGTCTTTTGTCCTGCTATCGCATGGTCTTCTGTGGGCGAGATATGTAATCCAGAGCAAGACTCGAAGAGTTTTATTACTGATTGGAATCTTGGGTACGGTAAGACGAAAGTATTGTCAACGCAGGAAGGTAAGGATTTTTTAGTGGATCACGGGCGTATTGCCTACACCGTTGATCTAAATCAGGACGGTAATGACGATTTCATCTTTGAAGCTTCAACAGGTGTCGGGTCAAGTGGCGATAAAGTTTTTAGTTTTTTACTCCAGTGTCATGGTTATCTTAAGTCATTGGGTGCTTCATATTTTGCCGATGTTAAAGTTATGGGGCAGGACGAAGATCGAAATAAAGGTTTTAGAGATATTAAGGCGTTTTCTTATAAGCGAAACTCAGACGGCAGTATTCAGCAGAAGAATGGGGTATCGTTAACTACGCAGCACATCTGGCGATTCAATCCTGAATCGCAAAAATACGAAGGCGATTCAAAGTAAGGCGCGTTCGGGCACGTGGTTTCTGCCCAAATCAATTTTTGCTATTGATTTATTGAACGTGATTTTCAATGAGTAGATGGGCAGTATGCGTTTTTAATGATGGTGGAAAGGGGGGTAGATTTATTTGTCGCGCTCGATGTTTAAAGGTTGGTATGACTTGGCTGATTATAGTTTTGTTGGTGCCTTATATTGGTTTGGTTGTAGCTGGTCCGACTGAATACCAACTACTGTGCAAGGTTTTTGACCAGAGCGTGGATTCTAAGGGTGGACTAACTCTTTCTTTCGAAGGCGGGGCTTTCGCTATTGAAAATCCGGACCGAGGGTGTAAGTCTGATTACATCTATAGAGTATCATTGAATCAGTCTAGCACACCCCTTATATTTTCTTACCCCACCAGCGAAGGCATGGGGCTTAACTCTCAAATCCTGATCTTCGTTGCTTCAATTAAAGACGGTTCAGCTAAGTATATTGGCTCCGTTCCTGCTGGTGCATCCGAACTGCAAGACGGAAGTTACAAAGATATTCAGCAATCTGGTGGTTCAATATACGAAAGTGTATATCGTATAGAGGGGCGAGAGATATTAACATTGACACCGGGCAAGGAGTTGATTATTTCAGGTGAAGAGTGTGTCTATAAGGAAAAGAGTGGCGGTGTTTGTAAGAGAATGCGAGGCAGCTTTAAAAATCCAGTATGTGTTTTTAACTACGGTAGTCGCAAAGTTCTTGCTAATGTGCAGGAGTGCTCGGATATGAGTAGAATTTTTTAAATAATAGATGGTAATGATCACCAAATGCGTCGAGTCAAATGTGAGCAGCACACGCTTATGAATGCTTTAAAACGTGTTGTGCCCTCGTTTATGAGTAATCGGAGGGGACTGCGAAAAGGGGGCAAAATTTATTTGTTACGCGAGGCCTATGATTTTTTTAATATTCCAAGACAGCATGTGGTTGTGCCGTTTGCAATGAGTTGCCCATCATGAAAAAAGATA
The DNA here is from genome assembly GCF_000282515.1 of Pseudomonas sp. GM80. Taxonomy (GTDB): domain Bacteria; phylum Pseudomonadota; class Gammaproteobacteria; order Pseudomonadales; family Pseudomonadaceae; genus Aquipseudomonas. The sequence continues at coordinate 41,644 of NZ_AKJD01000042.1, read as the reverse complement.
TTGCTCTATTTATTCTATTTGGTTTGGTCAGCATTTTCGCTTATGGCGATACCGGTCCTGAGGTAGTAGTTCCTCCAGAGGCCTTGCAGTTGAAAATTTCAACGGAGAATGAAGTAAAACTCAAAGATATGCTTTTTTTGCCTAGTGGTACGGTTGGTTTTAATGGCGCATATGTAAGTGCAATAATTTTTGACGAAAGCATAAAAAACTGCTCTATATTTATATTTTCTAATGGCGGTCTCTATGGAGCTTATGGCGGAGCCCCGTGTGAATTTATAGGGGCGGCTGAAATAGACTTTTCCGGCGGACCGGAAGGTCCGGATATTTACTATAAAGTTAACGTTTTTTCTCCAGGTTTAGGTGCTTCTGTTAATGATTTGGTTGCGTTTTATTATGATTTCTCAAAGAAAAGTTTTTGTGAAAGTAGATTGTTGTCTACATGGAAATTTAACGGAAAAATCAATGTTCGCCCTAAGTTGAGTGATGGTATTTGTGGTTATGTTAATTAAATTGTGAATCAAATTCGGAGCGGTGAAATGGGGGCAGACCAAATTTTAGTAATGACCCGAAATACGTGGTCTGTCTCCATATTTTTAATATTGAAACCAATAGTCGTCTGGAAAGAAAGGCGAACTTCAAAAAATATTGGAGAGGTATTTTTTAAATGATTCAGCATTTTGTTTTTTATATGTTAGAAACAAGGTTTCTCAGGGTCTTGTTTACGGTTTTTATATTTGTTATTTTTGTGCCTGCAGCATTTTCTGAGGAGGAGGCGGAGGACATCACTCTCTGTAGTGTGCAAGAGGATATTTATTTCAGCTGCCCGCTTCCGGGAGGGAAAATTGTTTCGGTATGTGCATTGGGTAATAATAGTCCGAACTCTGGTTATGTTCAGTATAGGTATGGTGTACCTGAAAAAACAGAGCTTCTATATCCGCAAAGTAAAGTTCCTCCAAAGGGGCGATTTTATGTGGTTAATGCCTCTGAGGGTGGTGTGAGTTTGAATATAATAAAATTTTATAATGGGAAATATACTTATCTTGTTTCTCAGGCGTATAGAAGTTTTCTAACCGTTCTAAAAGATGGCGAGCTTGTCACTAGAAAATCTTGTGACAGAGGTGGCTACTCATTCATAAATCGGAAGGCGTTAAAGGGTGTTGAGTCGCTCCCGAAAAGTGCCGAAGATTTTAAGTGAGATTGCGTCAAGGGGACGGTGATAAAAACGAACAAAAACGACGGATTTATTTATGAAGGACAAGGGGACGGATTTATTTTTTAGTCCGTCCCACGAGCGCCTCTTACGTTTTAGCTTCCTGCCTTGCCGCGATCAACTCTTCCAGATGATCCAGCGCACGCTCCACCATGAGCTGCGCGCCATCGGCAATTCGGCTAAGGGCCAGTGCTACGGAGCGATTCGAGCCTTCTACGTCGTCCGCTAATTTGGCGGCGATGGAGCTGATGGACAGCATGTCTTCGGAGGCGTTGGCCAGTAGGGCTTCCGGGTCAATACCTGTTGAGATAGTGAAGAGTCCGCTTTTGCGGCGTTTGAACAGTTTATCGACGGTAGGCGGAAAGTAGTGGGCGAAGGCGCGGTCGGCGGCTTCTCTGTCGAGCATTTCGGTGTCGAGGGGTTCTTCGGTTGGGGTGCAGGTGTTGTCTGGCGGGTTGGGCGTCACTTTGAACATGGGTGTATCTCCGTCTGTATGTAAGGAGCCACTACCGTTCGCTTGCACGCAAATAAGGTGGCAGCTGTGCGCAGGTGTGCAAGACCGGGCAGACGGACCCGGCAGATCATTCTCGAAAGAAGGATCTCCCGCGCACAGCCGCCATACAGTCGGTTGCGCGAGCAGGGAAATGCCCGATCAGCGACCAATGACGTTGCGCGTCGTCTTTTACCCGGACTTGCACGTCCGTGTCATCGTTTTTTGCGGTGACAAATCAAGGTTAGCGGTGAATGCAAGGGGTGGATAGTTCATGGATGGCTCGGCGTCTTGCGGGAAATGTCCGACGAACATGACATCCGGTTAGCAGAGGATCGTGAGTTCTGTTTAGGTGCCTACGCCAGAACGTGGATGGGTCTTACAGCAGGGCATCTACGTCTGATTCTGAAGGTTGAGTGGGTCAAATTCAGATCGGATGAATTGCAGGCTTTTATTGTTTTTCCAAGGAAACCAGGGAATGAAGATTTTCAGATTCGGCGTCGTTTTAATACTGTCCTTACTATCGTCCCTCGCCCAAGCGGAAGGCACGTTTATTGCGACCGTGCTTCAGGCGGACTTTTCCAAAGATCCGGAAATACGACTACTCGTCAGGGTGGTAGACATTGCAGCGGGGCCGGATTCGCCCTCTATGGCGCTTCGTAAGGAGTGTCTGGCACGGGTGAAATCGTCTGACCGTCCCGGACCGGACCCATGCTTTTCGATTGAAATCACCGAGAGCAAAAAACAACGGGCCATCGTTCGCCAAACGCTGCTGAATGATCCTCAGCGCTCAAGCGACCCGATCTATCTGGAAATTGTTTACCAGTCTGAAGTCAGTGCGAGCGATCCGACCAATCATTATGGGCGTTCTGCCTGGCTGAAAATTGAAGAGAACGGTTTCTACAATTGGAACAACGAAACCAAGCAGGCTTTGGCGGACGTTGTGTGGCCAACTGTGCCGAGTGGGACGTTTGATCTGGTCGTGACGGATACGGATGCACTGCTAAACCTGGTTTACCGAGAGCGCATGGAGCGGTTGGACGAAAATGCACAGAAAGGCCTGAGAGAAACCCAAAGAGCCTGGATGAAGTTTCGCGATGCGGAGTGTCTGCCTGAGGCGAAATCGTATAAATCGGTTTTCGGGGAATGGTCGAATTCCTGCTTGATCCGCGCGACGATAGAGCGAGCGCGTCAATTGGCCATGGCTCCGGACAAGAACAAACAGTGAACTAAAGCGTTCGAGTTAATGGAAGGTTCGATGGATAAGGACATCCTTGTAATGGTCGCTATGACGGTTGGAGAATTGACGAATCATGAATAGCCGTCAGCCCTTTATGACTGAGGCGTATTACAAGCGCCTTGTCGAGTTTTATGACTCTTCGGAATCATACTGGCGCTTTCATAATCTGGAAGAGGACTTTCCGGGGCAGGCTGCTTCTTTAAAAGCCTTTGAGGTTAAACAGGATTCACTTCATGCCTTGATCATCAGGTATACGGCAGGTGAGCCTATTGCAAACTTGCAGGAGCCACTGGAAAGGCTAGTGAGAAATTTTGAGTTGTACCAACAAGCCTTGGCTGATTATCAAGGCGTATACGATATATCGCCGTTAAATATCGAAGACTATCCCGGCGACTTTGAGGAGTTTGTACAGGTTGCGAGCCTGTGCATACTCATGCATCGGAATGATCTTTTGGCCAGGTTTGTGTTCCTGACTGATAGGGCTGGCTTCAAAGGCGAAGATACGCTCTACGAAGATTTACTGCGGAAAAATCTGCCGGGAAGGGCAGATATTGATGAATGGTTTCATCCGGTGTATTCGCAATTGATCAGGGCGATATATGCGCCAGATCGGTCAGCTGCGTCTGCGCTTTTGAATGAATATTGCGCTCAATGGTACGTTTCCTTCGGGGAACTACAAGCCAGTTGGCATGATGCTCACTTGAGTATGAATGGTGATGACGGTAGTTACTTCGGGTATTGGGCGTTTGAGGCGGGTGCCATCGCATTTTTGTATGGGATCGATGATAGCCAGATAAATCAGATGATTTATCCAAAAGATCTTGTTGAGTATGCGAGAAAGATTGCAGGACAGGAGAGGCAATGAAGGTTGTTTACCTATTGTTTATGACGTTGACATGGATATTGTCCGCGAACGCAGCGCCAGTCGGTTTAAGTACAAGCCGTACAATGCCACCAACATGATCGCTGCCATCGTCAAGGAAAGCGAAATGCCTGCCGATAGTTTCCACTCCATTGCAGATGGCGCCGTGAACTGGAGCGGTGGAACGATGGCTGCCGTGGTGATCGAAGATCCGAATGGCATTTGCGCGATTTACAGGTATCAAGAAGGCCAGTTGGATCTGCCTTTTGACGGCGTGCCCTGTAGGTTTCTGGGGCCACCCTCGCTGATATCGGATAGAAAAACTGCTATGCCCGATGTCGTGTTCGCCGTCGAGTTGTTCGTCCCCAACCGGGGCGGGATGGCCAATCACAAAGTGGCGTTTTATTACGATGCAGAGAAGAACGCTTATTGCGAGAGTCAGTCGCTTGCGAGTTGGTATCTGTCGGGAAATCGGGCGCTGGCTCCTGATCTTCAGGATGGGCAGTGTGTAGCGGGATCGGAATAGGCACGTGCGCCCGATCTCTCATAAGGAAATGAACATGAAAAAAGTACTTCTTCTACTATCCAGCCTCTTCCCGCTAGTGGCTCACGGCGCAGTCACCAGCGAATCGTTTTGCTTCGAACTCTCCGAATCCAGTCCGGTAAAGTTTGAGTTCCGTACCTTTTACGACGCGTCCAGCAAATGGTCAGGTGGCTTCGTCAAGTACGCCAAGTCCAGTGAGCCCATCTCCATTGTGTTGACGAATACCGAGGAAGAGATGCTCGGTTCTGACACCCCTTGGCAGAGCGCCACAACGTGGTCTGAAGTCGTCAATGGCAAGGTCGCGGGGACCTACGATTTCGTGACTCAAGGGACGCAGATCGTCTCGATGAAGTACACGAAAAAGTCCAACGGAAAGGTTTACCACTTCTTGAATAACCCCAACATCGACTCCTCCCTCGAGTCCGGATGCAAGTGGGAATAGGGCAAGCACATGCAATTCAAAACTCTAGCGGTATCACTGCTTGGCCTGCTGTGGGCGATCCCGGCACTGGCCGAAACCACTAAGTTCAGCCCGGTCACAGGCGTTGAAGCGACGCTGGTTATTGAGGGCTCCACACTGAATGTCTCGGTTAAGGGCGAAACGCGTAGCGAGCCCCGGACCCTAGATTTTGAAGCCATAAACGAACTCAAGGTACAGATCGAGGACTTCAATTTCGACGGTGCCAAAGATTTCGCGATTTGGCAGCTGGACGACGGCATGGGCACTTACGACTACTTCAGGGTGTTCGTTTACCAAGCCAAAACCGGCACCTTCAAAGAGTTGCAGCCGGATTGCGGCGATGGCTTCGTCAATCTGCGCGTCGACAAAAAACGCAAAGTGTTGCTCAGCACTTACTGGGAAATGAACAGGCCGAAGCAATGCATCACCAGATTCACCCAACGCAAAACCTGAATGACTCAAGGATGAACACAGTGAACCGTTTTGTTTTTACCCTGCTGGCCTCGTTGTTGCTGCCCGTCTCGGCGGCGTATGCGCAGGATGATTGCAGCAACGTCACCTCAAGTCTGGAAATGGTGCCCTGCTCTGAGAAGGCGAAGAAGGCTGCCGATGCGCAGTTGAACGTCAGCTACAAGCAACTGATGACGCGGCTTGAGTCTGACTATCGAACAGATCCAGCCTTAGGTGCGGAGTACGCGGCGAAGGTTAAAGAGTCGCAACGTGCGTGGCTGAAATTGCGCGACGCGAACTGTCCGTTGGAGGCGTTCGAGATCGAGGTGGGTAAGCCTGCTTTCGTGGCGGTCAGTAACTTGTGCATCACCAGAATGAGTCGCGAGCGTTCGGCGTATCTGGACAAGATTGTTCCTGCTCTTGCGTCCGATAAAAGCGTGTCGACGGCGCTGACCGGCGATGCGTGTCCCTCGGAGGAGTTCGCGCCTTTCTTGGCAGCATTTTCTGCCAACAGTGAATCGCAACGCCGTCTTACAGCGCTGACGGTCAAATCGCTGGTGCTAAAACCGGTAGCAGGAAACGATCCCGATACATTTGAGCCTTCGACCTCGGGTGTCAGTGGTGCCTCTTTCACCTTTCCGCTGATGGCGGCCATCGTGCCCGGTAAGACGCCTGGAGTTGAGATAGAAGAGATCGACACCAGTCACGTCAACGTCGTGGATAAGCGAGCGGGCAACAGCAATATCAAGATTTTCAACTTTTCTCGTCAGGCATGTTGGGTGCTTGAAGGCGTTGAGGATTGGTCGATCAGTGACAAAGATCTGCTAGTGGCAAGTAAGCCCAGGTTGAGTGTCGAGGAGAGTTTTTGTCGCCAGCGCGCCCGAGCTTTTAGCGGGCTGGGTGGTCTGGAGCAATACCGTCTCACCGGAGAGCTTTTCGAGGCGGCATTGGAAAACAATCTGTGCGCAGCGCGCTCCGGAGATCCGGAAGCCAGTTTGAGTGCCGTAAGCTTGAGTCTTTCCGGCATGGCACCGCAGTTGCCCACAGACCAAGTGGAGGCGCTGGTCAAAGCAGCAGCGGAGATCTCGGCCGACGGCGCTCTGACGCTTTCCTTGTACTACTGTCACGGCAACACAATCGCTGGCGCAGATACATGCCAACATCCAGAGTTGGCTGAAAAGGCATTGATCCGAGCTGCGACCATGGGCAGCGTTCAGGCACTGGGCGCATTAGGCTCCGCTTTCGAACGCGGTAAGCTGGTGACAAAGGACCTGTCTCGAGCGGTGGCGTGTTATGAACTGGGTGTAGCGAAAGGCCACAAAGGATCCGTATATAGTTTGGGGGAGCTGAAAAAGAACGCCGCCACACCAATCAAAGCCAGTTATTGCTACTGATACTCCAAGCCGATGCCGGTGAATGTAAACATGAAGGTTTTGCCTGATCTGCTTTTTGCTTTTGTCGCGCTATCAATCACGCCAATATGTTTTTCTCAAAGTGGCGATCCTTTGGAAGCGTGCGGGATCAATCTCCCTGAGGTTCCTGGTTTTAACTTGAGTGTCAAAGCCGAAAACGGTATTTGCTATGGCGATTTGATTTCGAATTTGGATCTGAATCCGGGTGTGCTGACGGAAGAAAATTCCTTCAGGATAGAACCTGTTGGCTTCCACAAAAGCGTGACGGAATCCGGGCGTTTCAATGAACAGGGCACCTATACGTATAGCTACGCGGTTGAAGACATGTTGTTGCAGGATTCAGAGGTGGGAAGGGTGGACTTTGCCAAATTATCGGCGTTTGGCTCTGCATCGATTCGGGTTCTGATCTCTCCTTTTTCGCTTTGGGGTTCTGATGAGAATATCGCCGCAGCTAATGACAGATATTCGATTAATAAAACGGGCTTGTGGATGGATTGTTTTTACGGGCTGACGAGTGTCAGAGGGAGGACGGTAAAACTTTCTGCCTGTTTACCTCGTTCTTCAGTCAAGACGGATCCTAAGGTTTCTGACCTGAAGGCAGCCTTTGAGTGGATTGATGCGAACAACGGCGAGTCATGAGGATAAAAACAGCGAAGCAGTGGGGTAAAGGTTTCGCCTTCGTGCGACTGCCCCCCACCATTTTCCTTTAAACTCCCCACCCTCAAAGGAATACCCCCAGGACACGGAATGCCAGTCCCCTCTTTCTCCCTTCGCCGCGCGTTGGTGCTGTGGTTATACGCCGCCGCGCTGGTGCACTTGCTCGCCGGTCTGACTTTGACCTGGGCCGGCCACTCCGGGCTGCTCGACGGTTATCTGCACACACTCGAACAAATTTTCTGGGGCGCCGACGCGGTGCCGGCCGCTGCCCGTGAGCAGCAGGTCTGGTGGCTCGCGCTGTTCGGCGCGACGTTGCAAAGCTATTCGTTGTTCATGCTTGGGCTGGTGTATTTGGGCAATCGCTTGAAAGCGCCGATGGCCTGGGCCTGGTTGTTCGCCGGCATTGTGCTGTGGGCGCCGCAGGACGTTTTTGTTTCGCTGCAAAAGCAGGTCTGGTCGCACCTCTGGTTCGACGCCTTTGCGCTGCTTGTGCTGTTGCCGCCGCTGGCCTGGCTGTATTGCCACGACCGGCGAAATTCCCTTTCTGATAACGCCATGAGTGAGTCGAACCATGCCTGATTTTTCGCTGCTGGATTGGGCGCTGACGTTGCTGATTGCGCAAGCGTGCCTCGGCGCGCTGGATACCCTTTATCACCACGAGCTGACCGTGGCGCTGCCGTATCGGCACAGTGCGCGGCTGGAGTTGTCGATCCACGCAATGCGTTCGTGTTTCTACGGGATTCTGTTTCTCGGCATGGCGCACCTGCAGTTCGGTGGTGCCTGGGCGATTGTGATTGCGCTGTTGTTCGCACTGGAAATCGGCCTGACGCTGTGGGACTTCGTGGTTGAGGATCGCAGCCGCAAACTGCCGGCGGTCGAACGCATCATGCACACCGTGTTGGCGGTGAATGGCGGGGCGTTTTTTGCGTTGTACGGGGTGCAACTGGCGCAGTGGGCGAGTTTGCCGACCGGCCTGAGCGCTATCGATCTCGGCTGGAAGGGTTGGGTGCTGACGCTGTTTGCCGTGGGCGTAACCGCGTCGGGGATTCGTGACGGTCTGGCGGCATTGCGCATGCACCGTGAAGGCAAGCCGTCCAACCCGTTTGCGGGCGGCGCCTACAAGCGTGTGCTGGTCACGGGCGGCACCGGGTTTATCGGTGAAACGCTGGTCAATCAATTGCTCGACGCCGGCCACACGGTCAGCGTGCTGGCGCGCGATCCGCTGAAGGCGGCGTACCTGTTCGACGGCCGCGCGCGCTGCGTGCGGTCGCTGAGCAAACTGGGTTATGACGAAACCTTCGACGTGGTGATCAATCTGGCGGGCGCACCAGTGGCCGGGCCGCGCTGGAGTCCCAAGCGTCAGGCGCAACTGATCGCCAGCCGCGTCAACACCACCGACAGCCTGATGACCTGGCTGAAGAATGCGCGGCACAAACCGGCGCTGTGGGTGCAGGCCTCGGCGATCGGTTTTTACGGCGTGCGCGATGCCAGCGAAAGCCTTGATGAACAGGCGAGCAAGGGCGACGGTTTCATGGCCGAACTCTGCGCGCGCTGGGAAGCCGCCGCGCAACCGGCAACTGAATTTGGCGTGCGTCAGGTGGTGCTGCGCCTCGGTGTGGTGTTCGGTCCGGGCGGCGCGTTGTTGCCGTTGCTGATTCCTTTTCGCCTCGGGTTCGGCGGGCGCATGGGCGATGGTCAGCAGATCATGAGCTGGGTGCACCGCGACGATGTGATTCAGGTGATCGCCCGATCCTTCCACGATGAAACTCTGCACGGCACGTACAACCTGGTGGCGCCGGAGACGGTCAGTCAGGCGGCGTTTGCCGAGAACGTCGGCAAGGTCCTCAAGCGCCCGGTGTGGTTCCACGTTCCCGCGGCGCCCGTGCGCGCGCTGGCGGGGGAGATGGCGCAGTTGTTCTTCGACGGGCAGCGTGTGGTGCCTCAGCGTCTGAGCGAGGCGGGCTATACGTTCCGCTATCCGACGCTCGACGCGGCGCTGCGCGATCTGGCCTGAGGATCGTTGATGAGCAAGCCTTTGATGTACCTGCTGGCCGGCAACGGCAGCGCCGCCGACTGGTGGGATGACGCGCTGCCGCACTTTCAGCGCTACGACGTGGTGCCGCTGGAATTGCCCGGTTTCGGCGCTAACCCGCAGCCACCCTGCGAGGATCTGGCGGATTACGCGCAGACTTTGCTGGCGATGACGCAGCAGGGCAGCGCGATCATGGCGGTCGGGGTCAATGCGTTGCTGGTGCTGCATGCGCTGCAACGCCGACCTGGGCACTTTTCGCGCAGCGTGCTGCTGGCGCCGGTGGGGGCATTTCTCTGGCAACGGCGGCTGCCGGCATTGATGTCGCCGCTGCCGATTCGCAAGACCATTCACTGGCTGCTGTCGAACAAACCGAGGCTGTTCGCGCACAAGTTTTCCAATCAGACCTGGACGCCCGCGCAGTACCAGCGCATGGGCGCCGGTTATGCGCGTTGCCGGGCGTTTGTGCCGCATTGGGACCTGATCCGCGCCGATACGGCTTTGCCGCTGCTGGAGTGGATTACCGATCCGGTCGAGTTGGTCTGGGGTGATCAGGACGCCGTGCTGGGCATCGAGCAAGCGGCGGCATGGTCGGCGATTCTCGCCCGCGCCGATCTGACCATCAGCCTCAAACCCGGTTGGGGCCATTACCCTTGGATCGACGCGCCGGCTGAATTTGCCGCGTGGCTGGAGTCCGGCGAGCGTGGTTTTGTCGCACACACCAAGGGCGGCCGTTTGCGTCTGGCGGAGTTGGCCCGGCAACCGGTGCCGGCAGCGCTGAACCTCAACGATTGCGATGATCCGCGCCTGTCAGCCTTTCTCGCCGCGCAACCTGACGTGACCTGGGCCGTGCGCTCCTCCAGCTATGGCGAGGATCAGGCTGATTCGGCAAACGCCGGTTTGAGCACCACTTACCTGCGCGAGCCGCGCGCCAATGTGCCGACGCGCATCGCCGAACTGACCGCTGAAGGCGTCGAGGAAGTGGTGGTGCAGCGCTTTATCACGCCGCAGGTTTCCGGCATCGCGTTTGTCCGGCATCTGTCGGTTGAACTGGAGTGGGTGGAAGGTCATCTGGAGTCGTTGGCCGATGGTCACGTCAGCCCTTCGCGCGCCACTCTGTCGCGGGTCGGCGAGGCCTGGCGCAGCGGTGCATTTACCGCCACGCACGGTCTGACCGAAGCGCTGCTGTGGCAGTTTCTGCAAGACGTGCTGCGCGTTTTTCACTACGTGCCCGGCGACGTCGAATGGGCCTGGGACGGTGCGCAACTGTGGCTGCTGCAATACCGGCCGATCAGCGACTACGGCTGGCGTCGCCACCTGACTGCCGCCAACATCGCCGAGATTCTGCCGCCGCAACCGAGCGTGCTGGTGGAGTACGCCCAGCGCCGCGCGGCAGCGAGTATCCCGGCGATCATGGCGCGCTGGGATGCGCGAGTGTTGCAGGACAACGAGCCGTTCACTGCGGTGTTCGGCGGCGCGTCCTACATCAACAATGACCTGTTTCTCGCCCGGCTCGCCGACTGGGGCATCAGCGCCAGCAATTACGCCGGTGAAGTCGGCGGCGCGACCCCGCACTTGCCGTGGCAACCGCTGAAGCTGCTGCGTTCGCTGCCGCTGTTCCTGCGCATGCAACGCATCGCTCGCGGCCATTTGCTCAGCCTTGAACACGGCTTGCAGCGCTTTGATCAAGAGCTGGCCGAACTCGTCGCCCAAGGTGCCGATGGTCAGCAACTGGCGGACTGGTTCACCCGGTTTTACGTGTTCGTCGTGCAAGGCAATCTGTGCATCGCCACGGCGCTGGCCAGCAGCGGCGGCGATTGGCTAGGGCGCCCGCCGACCGCTTACGACAACCTTGAAAACAGCCCGCATCGACTGCCCTGGGAAACCGATCCGGCGACCCCGCGACCGGGGTCGAGCGAGCTGCCGTTGCAGGCCTTTCCACAGTGGCCGAGCCTGATCCGCATCGCGCATTCGACCGGCCTGCCGGGCCTGCGTGGCTACTACTTGCAAGTGCGCGAGTGGTACCGCGACAACCTGATGCGCATCTTCTTCCGGCTGCACCACGCCATGCCGCTGGCCGACCGCGAACACTGGTTCGCGCCGCACCCGGACGTGCGCACGCGCGATGGCAGCTTCTGGCAGGACGGCCGTGAAGGCGCTGAGCAGGCCACCGGGTTCATGATTTATCCGGGGCAGGTGCAGGGCATTCTGGGCGAGGATATTTTGCTCGAAGACACCCTCGATCCGGGGCGGCACGCGCATTACCAGACGGCGCGGGCGGTGATTGCGCGAATGGGTGGGCGGCTGTCGCATGGCTCGACGTTGTTGCGGGAATTGCGCAAGCCGTCGGCGGTGATGCCGCAGGTTGATCCGGCGTGGGTGGGGTGTGAAGTGTTGTATCGGGATGGTGAGCTGCAATTGATCAATGCGAAGGATGCGCAGTGAAGCCTCGATATTTGCATGGATTACTGGCGTGTTTGTTCATACTTGCTCAAATGGGCCATGCCGCTGAGACCGTGATGGTCGGCAATACGACAGGCCAGTCGCGGGTCGCTCAGGGGCCGGCGGATGTTGGCGTCGACATGGGGGCGTGCCGGTTTTCCATGCCGCTCCTGCAAGACCAATGGCTGCAATTCAACGCCCCCGATCTGATCTTCATCGCCTCCCGACAACGGCCCGATCCCTCCAGCGCACCGCACTTGTGGCAGGCGCCGACATCCAGCGGTTATGAATGGAATTTTGCAACGTCGGCCAATCGGAATCAGCCATGGTTCGGGATGATGTGTGAAAACCTCGGCAGTTTTTCTTCCCTGACGACGCAGCCGCCAGCGGATGACACGATCGAACTGCAACTGCTGCGCGAGGCCAATGACCGCAAGTGCCCGGCGACCTTGACCGAAAACGGCTGGCGGCCAACAGCGCTGGCGGGTGATTCGCAGACCTATACCTTTGAGTCACTGCAGGGCGCGAAGTCGTCGGGGTTCATCATCGGCTACCACCCACCGCATCAACCTCAATTCAGCCGTATTGCCTTCTGCCTGATGCAAGGTGAGCAGGTGCTGATCGGCGCCGCCGAATCAGGTTCGGCCATCCCGTTGGCGATCAGCGCCGCAGGCTTCGAACAGATCAAGACAGCGGTGCGCAGCATTGCCTTCGAATGAACATCCCGACGATACGTCGCACAGATGGAGTTACAGCGTGAAAGGATTTTTGGTTCTACTCGGCAGCTTGATATGGGTGGCCTCATCCATGGCCTTCGCCGCCGACCCGGATTTCAAGGATTACACCGTCAGCCCGGTCTTCACCGGGACTCACCCTGCGCTGGTGCCGCAGGAAAACAGCAACCCGGTAATGGACAGTGCGCGCGCGAAGGCCTTGAAAGGCAAGGTCAACTTCGCCGGCCACTACATCATCAACCCACTGGGTTGTGGCGGCGGAGCCATCTGCGCCGAAGTGCTCGATGCACAAACCGGAGAAGTTGTCGGCGGGCTACCGAATGCCTACGACGGCAGCACGTTCGCCATGCTCAACCAACCCGACAGCCGCTTGATCCTCATTACCGGGATTGCCCTCGATGGTGAAGTAGACGCTCAGGGCAATTCGCTGGAAAGCGTCAACCGCGACCGTTACTACGAATTTGTGAACAACGAATTCCGCCTGCTGACGATGACCGACGCGGAATCACCGCCGCTTGAATAAGGATGATGGGATGGACCGGGTTTTCATTCGGAGCATGCTGAGCGCGCTGCTGCTTTTGCCTTTTGCCCTGCCGGCGAGTGCCAGTGAAGGCAGTTGCTACGGCTACCTCACTGAACTGGTCAGGAGCAGCGACTTCCCGTTTCAGTATGTCGGCAAGGACAAGGTCAATCTGCTGATCGACGAAGACGACGGCGAAGTGGTGCGCGCCCAATTGTTTTTCGACACGGACGGCACCGGCACCATCGGCTGGATCAAATACACCCCGGCTACCCGCGTATTGCTCAATACCTCGGCCGAATTGGACGAGCCGGTGGCGTTGTCCTTTGACGCCAGGTTCGCCGATGGCTACGCAAAATGCCTTACGGAAAAACAGCCCGGTTAACGGCGACAGGGAATTCACGATGAATCAGTATTTTTTCGCCGGCAGCCTGGCATGGCTGCTCTCGTCGCCGGCGTTCGTTTGGCTCGAAGGGGTCATGGGAGCAGCTGATCGAGGCGTATGGCGTTACCCAAAGGCAGCTGCAATCGCCAAGCCCGGCGGAGAAAAGGATTGAATATGGCCAGCCTTAAGTGGGTGTTGATCGGCAGTCTGTTTGCAACCGCCGCCTGCGCTTTTGCCGAAGACGAAGATCCGCCAATTGTTGGTATCGGCGGGCACACGGTTACGTTTCGAGCGACAAAGTGGACCATGCCCGGCGTTGAGTCGGCGACTGCATGGTTCACCGCAAACGGCAAAACCTTTCCGCTCTTCGGCGCTGACATTGGCGCTGATGGACACTCTTATATGCTCAGTCCTGACAAGAAAACCTTGTTGCTCGACCCGGTCGTCTTCGGCATGTTGTCGGATGAGAATCAAGAAGAAAAACTGGTGTCGCAACAGCATTGCGATGTGATCTCCATGGAGACCGGTTGCGTGTTGGCTGATCGTTGGGCCACTTTTTGTGTCGGCGAGTGGAAGGGCAATCAGTGGGTTTCCGCAGACGGTGATGTGCTCACTCCTACCCTGGAAACGGTGTCCCCAAAGGACTTGCTGAAATATGTTTCAAGTATGGAACCGGCGCAGTCCCGCGCAGAGTCCATCGAATCGAGCCTGAACTTTTTAAGTCCCGAATCCTACATGGCCTGCCATCCCCCGGCGCAAAACGTTCAGGCCTACAACGGCCTGGGTTTTTACCTGGCCGAGGGCGGCAGAGATGAGCTGGCACTGAAGTTCTATCGCGGTGTTGAGGCGGTCGGCAAACGCACGGTGTTGATGCTGAACATGGCCGATTCGCTGTGGCGACTGAACAAACAAGACGAAGCGCAGCGCTATTACCGCGAATACGGCGAGGCAATGGCTGCCGCCGGCAAGGCACAGAAGATTCCGCAACGCGTCGCTGAACGAACTGCACATCAGGGAATGAAAAATTGAACAGGATTGTCCGCTTTATTGCGTTGCCCCTCGGGATGCTGTGCGGGTCAATTGCGCACGCTGAGGACGATTGCAAAGTCATTAGTGTGAGCTGGCAAGTAGACGTTTGCGTGAAAGCCGACCGCGAAAAAGCCGATGCAAAGCTCAATGCCAGCTACAAAAAACTGATGGCAAGGTTTGAGTCTCAGCAAAAACGCGATCCCGAACAGGGCAAGGCATTCATGGCCATCGCCAGAGAGTCACAGCGAGCATGGATCAAGTTGCGCGATACCACATGCCCGCTCGAAGCCACGGATATTGACCCCGATGCGGTGATGCATTCCACATCAATAAATAGCTGCGTCGCCAGAATGAGCCTGGAACGTGCGGTGTATCTGGACAGGATCGTGGCGGACAGTCCGGGTGATGTGGTTGATATGAACAAGGTCTCCAGATCCGGCGCGAAGCGTTATCAAGACGTAGTCGCGCGCTATCTCTACTCGTTCGACAACCCGTGCCTGACGGTTCAGATTCTCGCGCCTGACGGTGGATGGCGAGTGTTCTCATCTGCGCAGTTCTGCAGTTTTGATGGCAAGTCATTCCGGTCCGGTTATACCGATGCCAGATTTGAGGAACCTGTATTTGCAGATGACGGCCTGCACCTGACGTTAAGCACTACAGAGCTTTACGCGCCCGGTGAGAAGCGTCGCGCCTGTGTGATTCCGATCAAGAACGAGCAAATCAAAGTGCTGAAATGCGGCGAACCTGAGTCATCGTGATGCCCTCGCGCCAGTTATTGAATATTGATCAATTCGTCGATCAACAAGGAAGTAATGGAAGTGACCAGGTTTTTCAGTTGTGTGTGCATGCTCATATCCATCATCAGTCTTACCGCGCAAACGGCAACGGCTGATGACCTGCAAACCATCAAGCAAATGCATCCGCCGGTGGTGGCATCGGTGGGCGAGCAGAAGATCACCGTGTTGTTCTTGAAGAACACGCTCAAAGGTCAGACGACAGGTGCCTACGTTCCCGGTGGGGAGGTTTTCTACACGACAATGAGTGCCACGAGGCCAGAACTCTCGTTTGTGGCGCCGCTCGTGGGTGATGAAGTCACATCAGTGTTTTTTTTCGAACGTAAATTCCCTGAGCAAGCGGGGAAGTCCCTTTACGTGCTCATGAGGCGAAAAGAGTCAAACGGTGGTTTCGAAGGCTACACCTATTGGACGCTGGAATTGCCACTCATCAAGCAGGGCGAACAGTTGTCGTTGCGGTTTTTTCGCGGTGATCCGCCAGACCCCGAGTT
The DNA here is from genome assembly GCF_000282515.1 of Pseudomonas sp. GM80. Lineage (GTDB taxonomy): Bacteria > Pseudomonadota > Gammaproteobacteria > Pseudomonadales > Pseudomonadaceae > Aquipseudomonas. The sequence goes on along the minus strand of NZ_AKJD01000042.1, from coordinate 25,895 downwards.
GCAGGATTGCCAAGACGGCCGAGACCTTGAAAACGGCGTCGATGTTGTGTGTGCCTACAAGGATGCGGCGAGTATCAAAAAACGCCTGGCAGACCTCGATGCAAAGATCATTGCTGACTCAAAGCTTCAACAGGAACTGCGCCAGAAGTCGCTCGAAACCACCGGCGACGTGCCCCGTGTAGCTTGTCCCTCACCCGAGTTTTCAGTGTTCCTCGCTGCGTTTTCCGAGCGCGCTGACGTGCAAAAGGCTTTCGTCCTGCAACCGCTGAGAATGGTCACTACCGTGGCCGGCGATCCTGAGCCTGAGATGCAAAAACGCAGCCTCAGCGGTGATGAACTCAAGTTTCCAATCATTCCTGATCTGGCAAAGCGAGAGGCCCAGGGCCTGACGTTGACCGTCAAGGAAGAGCGGGGCAACAAAGCGACCGCGATTCTGCAGAAACCGGATACCGACTATGTCTTCGAGTATCGGTTTGAGCGTGGGCAGTGTTGGCAGTTGAAAGAAGTGATGGATTACTCGCTTTAAAACGCAGGACACAGGGTTCAAAGGCGAAATGCCTTCTGTTCAATCAGACCCGTAAATCATGACAGGAAGGCAAGTTGAAAAGATTAGGTTTGGTCGCGCTATTGCTGTGTTCTTTCTCTGTGGCAGCGGGGCCGATGTTTCCGTCGCTCAAGTCGTGCAGGGACGTCGGCAGCGACTGTGCGCTGGCGCTGAAAGACGATTTCTTGGTGGACGCCAAGTCCGGGCAACGTCTATCCGAAGAGGCTGAGTCGGCCGGAGCAATGAGTGATTTCTGGCTGTATCGAGATGGCGAGCGATACATCCTGGCGAATGAAAACTACTCCCAGGCGAAATCGCGTCGTTGGCTGGTTTTTACCTACGACAGCGGCAAGGTAGTACTCGACGGCGCCTATATCTTCTCGATAGACATTGATATGAACACCGGGCCTTACTGGCACGGCTACGATTGCCGAGGTGATGCCAAGCCGTTCACCGTGCCAACGAAAGATTCGTTCAATGAAGTCGCCTTGGAGGAGTTGTGCGGGGAGGCCGAAGGCCGGGTTGTCTCGGGCCGGGATGCCGAAGTACCGGTGTCTGCCAAGGGGCTCGCCGTCAGTGTTCCCGTTTACCACGCCCGCAATCGTGAGGGCTCAGCGACGTACCTGTTTACTGAAAGCGATGTTCCGGATCTTTCCAAGTTGGTGTGTTTGTCCAATTGTGCCGATGTCGCTCAAACACCAGAACGCGTTTCGCAAGAGAAAGCGCCATTGCAGGGCGGGCAGGATGGAACGTTGTGCTCGGAGGGCGAAGACATTTATTTCAGCTGCCCGTTACAGGGTGGCAAGACGGTTTCCATTTGCGCGCGCGGAAACAGCAAACCCACGGCCGGTTCTGTTCAGTACCGTTATGGTGTTCCGGGAAAAATAGAGATGGTCTATCCGAAGACGGCTTTGCCGCCCAAGGGCAAAATCTTCGTTGTTGATGCTTCAGAAGGCAGCGTGAACCTGAACATCATCAAGTTCAAAAGCGGTGCCTACACCTACTTCGTTAGTCAGGCATTCGTGAGTTATCTGAAGGTGCTCAAAGAGGACAAAGTTGTGTTCCGCCAATCTTGCAATGCCGGTGGCAACGCTTACGTCCACCGATTGACGGATTTCGGGTTGGAAGCACGCCCAAAAAGCGCGGAGGACTTTCGCTAGTCGCTTTTGTTGAGGAGGAGAGGGGGCTTAATGTCCAGTTTGCTTAGATCCGATAATGAGTGTCTGGGTATTTCTGTTGATGTTCAAAAGCTTTCAAACGCCGCTACTCTCTCGACCTTGAAAATTGCCAGTGGTTGTCCATGTCCCAGAGTCGAGGAAACGGGTATCGCTACCAGATCTGGCGATCTGAAGCGCGCAAGGCAGCGGAAGACCTGGCGCGCGGGAACCAGAACCTCATAACCAGAGGTATTGATATATCTCAAATTCGATATGAACCGATTACATCCGCTGCCATCGACGCCGCCGATCTTTGGGGAGATGAGGCAACGCTGTACCCGTGGCACGACGTTCACCAATGGAAGCAGGTTGACACCCGTGGCTTTGATGTCTCGCTTTGGTTCGACCAAGAATTATGTGGGTTGTGTTATGCCTCACCTCGCAAGAGCAAGCTGTGCATCAAGATTGTGATTCTGGAGGGCAAGCCAGACCGATCTCATCCGTTGCGAGGCACCGTGGCCGCTTTGACATTAACCGCGATTGAAAACTACGCGATCCTGATCGGCTGTACGGAAATTGAAGTTCAAGAACCAGCAGCCGCTGCTATACCGTTGTATGAGAGTTTAGGGTTTGGCTTTGATCCGACGGGCCGGCTTGTTATTGGGGTTGAGCGGTAATACTATCCAGTCAAATTTCGAGACCCGAGAGGTTTCCATGAAAAAGTCCAAACATGAACCAAAGCCTATGATGGCTGCCCGGTTCCAGGCTGAAGCTCGTGAAGTTTTGATCAAGCGCTCCGATAAGCGCAGTCGTTTTCTGGATGTTGCGTTGTCCAAGGGCAGTGATTTTGAGCCTGTAGGTCGACTGGCCGGTTGAAGGCTTCGGCTTCTTAAAAAGCTGCCCTTGTTGGCAGCTTTTTTGTGTCTGGATTTTTACAAGCGGTCGCAGAAAGGGGACTTGGCGTCCCCTTTTTTCATGCACACCTCTCGCTACGGTTTGACCGCCGCGCGCCGTACTTCGATGTGGTCGAGCGTGCCTTCCACCATCAATCTCACCCCGTCCGCCATTCTGCTCAGGGCCAGCGCTACCGAGCGGCGTGAGCCGTGGAGGTCGTCGGCGAGGTCGGAGGCGATGACGCTGATGGACAGGAGGTCTTCGGAGGCGTTGGCCATGAGGGCTTCGGCGTCGGTGCCGGGGGAGAGGCTGAAGAGGCCGGTTTCGCGTTTGGGTTGCGGTTCGAGGGGCGGTTTGAAATGGTGGTCGAGGGCGCGCTCGGCGGCTTCGTGGAATTTCTTTGATTCCAGCGATTCGTAGGGCGATATGTCCGGGGTTTCGGGGGGATTGGGTGTTGGTTTGATCATTCGGTCTTACTCCAGTTTCAGGAGCCGACACCGTTTCGCTCGCACTTCGAAAGTGGTGGCAGCTGTGCATAGGTGTGCAAGACCGGTGGAGTCACCCGGCAGACCCGAAGGTCTCCCATACACAGCAGCCATAACGATCCGCGAGCATAGGAAAATGCTCGGCGAATTGCCATAACCAATGTGGACTCCCACCGGACTTGCACGTCCGTATCACCGATTTGTGGTGACGTACTCAGCCTATCGATGAACCTTCAAGCCGCCTAGTTCATGCACGCCGCCGCGCTTTGCGGGAAATTTCCTAAGGAGTTGCAGGGGGGAAGATCAAAAGATCGCAGCCTTCGGCAGCTCCTACAGGGGTGTGTTGCAACAGGTGTAGGAAAGGGGGGCGGGGTGGCTCGGGATGCATTTCTGCGCGGAGCGTGGGAGCGATCAGTGGCGGGGCTTTGGATCGTGACTTGGTGGTCATCGTGCGGGAAATGGTCTACATCCTCTTGCAACGGTGGCAGATAGTGGCGTTATTGTGCGAATCCCTTACACTGCCCCGGCCGTTCATTTTCCTTTTGAGGCTGTGCGCATGAAATTTCGTTTTCTCCTGTGGATGCTGGGTCTGTTGATGGGTAAGGCCAGTCGAAAAAATCCTGCGTTCCAGCAGCAGTTGGGCGACAAGGATCTGGTGTTTCAGCTACAGACCCTGGACGGCAAGGTGGCGCGGCATTTCGTGGTGAAGAACCAACGAATCACCAGCAAGGCCGGCGTGGTCGCGGAGCCAGCGTTTGCGATTGCCTTCAAAGATGCGGCGTATGGTTTTGCCACGCTGCAGGCGAAGAACAAGCAGTTGGCGTTCATGCAGGGCATTCAGGACAAGTCGATTCAGCTCAAGGGCAACCCGGCGCTGGTGATGTGGTTTCAAGGACTGATGAAGTACCTGAAACCACGCAAGCCAAAGCCCAAGGCTTGATTCAAGGCAGTCACGCCGAGCCGGAGCAAATCGCCCAACCAATTCCTGTAGGAGCTGCGGCACGCTGCGATCTTTTGATCTTTTGATCTTTTGATCTTTTGATCTTTTGATCTTTTGATTTTGAAATCCAGAATCAAGATCAAAAGATCGCAGCGTGCCGCAGCTCCTACATGCAGTGTTTGCGGCGAGGTAGACCTGTCAGGTCTGACAGGTGTTTTGCCGCGCAGATGGGTGCTCAATCGGGATGCAGAGTCCGCAACGGACCCTCATCACTGGATGGAGCAGGATCATGGGGCAACAACAAGGAATCGTTCGTGCGGGTGCTCTCGACCCGACTTTCAATAAAACAGGCATCCTCAAATTTCCAATTCCCGCCATCTCCGGTTTCGTACCGAGTGCTGTGCTGCCTCAGCCTGAAGAAAAGCTGCTGGTTGCCCTGCCGCTGGCGGGAAACAGCGCAGGCTATGCAGTGGCGCGGCTCAAGGCGGACGGTGCGCTGGATGAGCAGTTTGGCGTTGATAAACACGGTTTCGTGTTTGTGCCGCTGGATACCGTTAAGGCATTGCACATTTTCGGTATCAGCGCGACGGCGAAGGGTGGGTGGCTGATTGTGGGTCAGGGCATGACCGGGCCAACCGGTTACTTGTTGATTATTCGCCATTTGCCGGATGGCCAGTTGGACAAGTCCTTGAATGGAACCGGCATTCTGTTCATTCCTTACGGTGATTTTGGCAAGTCAGGACATAACGCGTTTGCAGTATCCCCCGGCAGTCGAGTGGCCACCGATGGTGCTCAACAGACGTCTGCCTCGATTTCGGTCGCCGAGCAGGCTGACGGCAAAATCGTCCTGGTCAGTAATATTTCTCAGGGTTTCGATAAGCTGAAAGGTATCGTCCTGCGGCGAAATTCGGATGGTTCTCGTGATACCTCCTTCAATGGTCAAGGGTTTGCAATCCTCGAGCTTGAAGGCGTTCCCCATCAATGGAACAGCGCCAGCAGCGTTGCGGTTCAGGCGGATGGCCGTATTTTGGTCGGCGGGAGCCTTTTTAACGGTTTGGAGGATCAGGGCGTCTTTGTCGTGCGATTCAATGCTGCCGGTAAGGTCGATGCTGATTTCAACAACGGCCGCGCCGTCATCCTTTCCAACAGCAGCGAAATCAGACTGGACGCCATCACCGTCAGTCCAGACGATGGCCGGATCGTTGCGGTTGGCAGGGCGCGCCCTGCACGGGGAGTGCCGCCAAAAGCGTTGACCGTCGTTCTGAACGCCAGCGGCTCCTTTAACCTCGTCTTCAATAGCGGCCGTCCGCTGTATTCCGACTTTGTGTCTGAGGGGCTGTATTGGCTGCGCTGTGCGATAGAGGAAGACGGATCAATCATCGTCGCCGGTAATACCGGCATCGGTTTTGTCACTGAAACATTGTCTAGCGTGACAGCGCGTTTTCGCCCTGACGGGGTTCTGGACCCGAAATTCAATGGCACAGGTTTCAACCGTTACGATGAACCGCTGCTGATCGAAGACACGACCGATATGGTGTTGCATGGTCGACGAGTGTTTGTTTGTGGGGCTCTGTCGGTGGACGCGGAGCCTTGGCCGCAGGTGGAGGGCGGTTTCCTGTTGTGTTATTCCGCTTGAGGTGCGGGGGCCTTGTCATGCAATGGTGCCCGGGAATTGGCTTGAGAAGGCTGCTGGCCTGTCAACTCTGACAGGTGTTTTCAAGCGCATTCGGGCGCTCAATGGTGATGAGGGTCCGCACCGGACTCTCATCACTTGATGGAGCTAGATCATGGGACAACAAGGAATTGCAAGTTCGGGAACGCTCGACAAGACTTTCAATGAAACAGGCATTCTTAAATTTCCAATCCCCGCCATCTCCGGAGCTGCGCCGGATGCCGTGCTGGCCCTGCCAGGGGGCAAGGTATTGGCGGTTGTGTCTCTTTCCGGCCGAAACGCAGGTTGTGCGGTGACGCGGCTGGATGCTGATAGCTCACTGGATAATTCGTTTGGTGCCAACCAGGACGGCGTGGTCGTGGTACCGCTGGAAAACTTTGAGTTCAGTCACATTTTTGGCGTCAGCCCGGCAGAAAACGGCGGTTGGGTGATTTTCGCGCAAGCATCGTTACCCGGTTCTCATGGGCTGATGATCGTCCGTCACCACGAGGATGGCCGGTTGGATGAGTCCCTGAACGGAACCGGCATTCTCCATATTCCCTACGAAGATTACGGCAGCTCCGGGCACACCGGGGTAATGGTGAGTGCGGCGCGACGCGGGGACAATTCGGCGGAGGGGGGCAAGCAGGCTTCTGCTGCCGGTTCACCTTCAGTGATCGTACAGCCCGATGGCAAGCTCCTGCTGGTCGGCAATGTCGGGGATGAGTTCGGCAAAATGAAAGGCATCGTCTTGCGGCGTAACAAGGACGGTTCGCCTGACACGACGTTCAAGGGCCGAGGTGCGGCAATCATCGAGCTTGAAGGTTTTACGTTTGACTGGAGCAGTAGCGAAGGCATTGCGTTACAAGAGGACGGCCACATACTGGTGTGCGGGCATTTCAACGCGGATGAAGGCCAGACTGCCTATGTGACGCGTCTTACCGCCGCAGGCGAGGTCGACCGCGGTTTCAACGGGGGGCTTGCAGTCACCGTTTTCAGTCCTTCCCTGATTAACCTTGTTGCTATGACGGTGCGAAAAAGTGACGGCCGGATTATTGCGGTAGGCAATGCATTCATGACGCGGAGCGAGCCTCGGAAGGGGTTGATCGTCGCTCTGAATTCCACGGGTTCCTACAATCTGCCTTTCAACAAAGGCAAGCCGTTATTTGCCGATTTTGTAGCGGAGGGGCTCAGTTGGCGGCGTTGTGTGACACAAACCAATGGCTCGGTCATCGTCTCGGGGAGCACCGGAGACGGTTTTGTCAAAAAAGAGTTGAGTATTGTGACCGCGTGTTATCGATCCGACGGTTCTCTGGAAACGGCGTTTAACGGTCAAGGTTATGTCGTGTTCGATGAGGCGCTATCCATGGAGGGCATGACCGACATGTCGATGCAAGGGACGGATCGCTTCTTCGTTTGCGGTAATTTGTGGAAGGACGCCGAGCCTTGGCCTCACATCAATGGTGGTGTTCTGCTGTGTTATTCCGCTTGAGGCGAGTACTTCACAGATCGCGTTGACGGCTTCGCGGGCAAGCCTTGCTCCTACAGGATTGAAATGATCCCGTAGGCGCAAGGCTTGCCCGCGATGCGTTTAGGCCTGGCTGAACTGCGAAGCCAGTTCGCGCAGCAGGACTTCGGCTTCGAGGACTTTGCTGACGACGTCGTTGGCTTTTTCGCGGGTCAGGCCGACGCGTTCGAGAAGGGCGTCGGGGATGTCTTCATCCGGGCCGGAACCGATGCCGCGACCGCGCAGCAGGCGCACGGCCAGGCAGACGAGGTTCGGGTATTCGGCGTAGGCGCCGTCGTAGCTTGGGTCGTGCTGGAAGCGCAGTGCGGTGGCCAGTTCGTCCGGCATGTCCCAGTAGCGCATCAGCCACGAGCCGATCTGTTCGCGGCTGATACCCAGCAGGTGTTGCTCGATGTAGCTGTGGCACAGGTGCGGGTTGACCTCCAGATGGCGGCAGATCAGCGAGAAGTGCGGCGGGAACACATGGGCCAGCAGCAGATAACCGAAGTTGTGCAGGAGACCGGCCAGATACGTCAGGCCGGCTTCCGGGCGCTGGGCGCGCGGCATGGCGCGGGTCAGGCCTTCGATGACGGCGGCGGTGTAGATCGACTGCTGCCAGTACGGCGTGGTGTGTTGCGGGTGATCCTTGGGCAGGCTCAGGGTCTTGCCGAGGGCCAGGCCCAGCGCGAGGTTGATCACCAGATCGAAACCGAGCACGCGAACGATCGCGTCCTCTACCGAACGAATCTTGCCCGGCGAGGCGTAATACGGCGATGCCGCCCAGCTCACTACCTGCGCGGCCAGCGCCGGGTCGGTTTCAACGACGCCGGTGATGTCGTCGATGGTGGCATTGGGGTCGACGCGCAGCTTGATGATTTTTTGTGCGGTTTCGGCCAGCGGCGGAATCTCGATGGTCGCTTCCAGACGTTGCTGGATACGCCGCGCGGTGAACGCTTGCACGGCCTGGGTGATTTCCTCGCGGTCATCGTCCGGGCGGTCGAGGTTCGGGCGGATGCTGCTCAGGGCTTCGCCGAAGTTGGCGGCGCTGGCCTTGGTCAGCATGGTCTTGAAGTCTTCGCTGGCGATTTCCAGCAGCAGGCCCGGCTCACCGGAGTTGATCAGCAGCTTCGGTTCGCGCAGCAGACTTTCTTCGTAGAGGCACGGCGAACTGGTCAGCGCCGGCAGGCCCGGCAGCAGGCTCAGGCTGTGTTTGCCGAGCATCTTTTCCAGGCGCTCGGTGGACACGGCGGTGAGGCGCCGGCCCGTTAATTCGGCGAGGCGATTGAGGTCAAGCAATTGGCTCTGCGGAAACAGCACCATCAGCGCGCCCACGGCGTCGTCGAGCAGCACGGCTTGGACTTTGCGCGAGGCATTGAGGCCGTGGTGGTCGAGCACTTCTTCGTAAGCGATCCCCAGCTTGCCGAGCAGCAGCCGAATCACAGACGGTGCGTGCGGAGGTTCGGGGGCGAGAGCTGCGTCAGTCATGGTGTGTATCCGTTTTTGAAACAATGGCAGGAGTATAACCAGCTTGGTCGCAGCGAGCTGGCAGAAACTGCGACCGTGCTCACACTTGGCCGTATTGCTGCCCGTGACGCAGCCAGCGGTCGAGCAACGGGCTGACGTGGGTCGGCCAGCGTTCCAGCAGTGCTTGCGCGGCATCGCGCACGGCGGGCAACAAGTCGGCATCGCGCATCAGGTCGGCGACCTTGAATTGCAGCAGACCCGTCTGGCGGGTGCCGAGCATTTCGCCGGGGCCGCGCAGTTCGAGGTCTTTTTCGGCGATGACGAAACCGTCGTTGGTCTCGCGCATGATGCCCAGGCGCTGACGACCGATCTGCGACAGCGGCGGATGGTAGAGCAGCACGCAATGGCTGGCGGCGCTGCCCCGACCGACACGGCCACGCAATTGGTGCAGTTGCGCGAGGCCAAGGCGCTCGGGGTTTTCGATGATCATCAGGCTGGCGTTGGGCACGTCGACGCCGACTTCGATCACCGTGGTCGCCACCAGCAATTGCAAATTGCCGGCCTTGAATTCGGCCATCACGGCGGCCTTCTCGACAGGCTTCATGCGCCCGTGAATCAGCCCGACTTTCAGTTCGCCGAGGGCGAGGGTGAGGTCTTCGAACGTGGTTTCGGCGGCCTGACAGGTCAGCTCTTCCGACTCTTCAATCAGCGTGCACACCCAATAGGCCTGACGGCCCTCGGCGCAGGCACCGCGCACGCGTTCGATGACTTCGACGCGGCGGGTGTCGGTGACCAGCACGGTATTGACCGGGGTTCGGCCGGGCGGCAGCTCGTCGAGGATCGAGGTGTCGAGGTCGGCGTAGGCGCTCATCGCCAGGGTGCGCGGAATCGGCGTGGCGGTCATGATCAGTTGATGCGGGCACATGCGCCCGCCGACGCCTTTCTGCCGCAGCGCCAGACGTTGCTGCACGCCGAAACGATGCTGTTCGTCGATGATCACCAGCGCCAGATTCTTGAACTGCACTTCGTCCTGGAACAGCGCGTGGGTGCCGACCACCATCGGCGTACCACTGGCGATCTGTTCCAGCGCGGCGACGCGGTTCTTGCCCTTGAGCTTGCCGGCCAGCCACGCCACTTCGATGCCCAGCGGTTCGAGCCAGCGCTTGAAGGTGATGAAGTGTTGTTCGGCGAGGATCTCGGTTGGCGCCATCAGCGCGACCTGATAGCCAGCCTCCAGCGCTTGCAGGGCGGCGAGGGCGGCGACCACGGTTTTGCCCGCGCCGACGTCACCCTGAATCAGCCGCAGCATCGGTTCGTGCTGGCTGAGGTCGTAGGCGATTTCGTTGCCAACGCGCTGCTGGGCGCCAGTCGGGTTGAAGCCGAGGTTGGCCAGGTACTTCGGCGGCAGCTTTTTCGCTTTCGGCATCGCCGGCGCGCGCAAAGAACGCATGCTTTCGCGCAGACGTTGTTGCGACAGTTGATGCGTTAGCAGTTCTTCAAAGGCGAGGCGATGCTGGGCCCAGTGATGACCGAGGGCGAGTTCGTCGACGTCGGCATCGGCGGGCGGGTTGTGCAGATAGCGGATCGCGTCGGCCAGTGGCGCCAGTTGATAGTCGCGCGCCAGCTCGGTCGGCAGCCAGTCGGGCAGGGTGTCTGGCTTGAGCATGGTCAGCGTCTGCATGCACAACTGACGCAGACGCGCCTGGGTCAGACCTTCGGTGAGCGGGTAAACCGGGGTCAGTGTTTCATCCACTGGCGGTGGTTCGTCGCCGGTGATGGCGCGGTATTCCGGGTGGTAGATTTCCAGCCCTGAGGCGCCGGGCCGGGCTTCGCCGTAGCAGCGAATCCGCGTGCCGCGCTTGAGGCCTTCTTTCTGCGCGTTGCTGAAATGGTAGAAGCGCAGACTTAGCCCGCCGGTGCCGTCCTGCAAACGCACGACGAGGCTGCGACGGCGGCCCATGACCACGTCGGCGCCGCTGACGGTGCCTTCGACCACGGCGTCCTGACCCGGTCGCAAATGGCCGATCGGCACCACGCGGGTGCGATCCTGATAACGCAGCGGCAGGTGAAACAACACGTCCTGGAGATTCTCCAGACCGACCTTGGCCAATTTCTCGGCCATGGCTTCACCGACACCCTTGAGTGCCGTCACCGACACTTGCGACAGCTCAGTCATGACGCTCGCTTAACCGGCCGTAACCGGTGCCGCTGGCTTGGCCACCGAGCACAGGCGAATGGAGTCGGCGAGGATCTCGATGGCTTTCGGCCGTGGGAAGCTCGCGCGCCAGGCGATGGCCACGGTGCGGAACGGCACTGGTGGCGACAGCGGACGCACTTCGATCACGCCGGGGGCGTAGTGGTGACTGTCGACCGCCGACAACGGCAGGATCGAAATGCCCAGACCGGACGCAACCATGTGCCGGATGGTTTCCAGCGAGCTGGATTCGACCGTGGTGTGCTTGGCGCCGTCGTTGCCCTTGGTCAGGGTCGGGCAGGCTTCAAGAACCTGATCGCGGAAGCAGTGACCTTCGCCGAGCAGCAGCAGGCTCTTGTCGTTGAGCAGGCCGGCGTCGATGGTTTCTTTTTGCGTCCACGGGTGCTGGGCCGGCATGAGCACGTAGAACGGCTCGTCGTACAGCGGCAGGGTCAGCACGTCGGCTTCGTTGAACGGCAGGGCGATGATGATCGCGTCGAGCTCGCCATTGCGCAGTTTGTCGCGCAGCACGTGGGTGAAGTTTTCTTCGATGTACAACGGCATCTGCGGGGCGACCCGGTGCAGTTGCGGAATCAGGTGCGGGAACAGGTACGGGCCGACGGTGTAGATCGCGCCGACTTTCAGTGGCGCGGTCAGCTGGTTTTTGCCGGCCTGGGCCAGTTCGCGGATGCCTTGGGCTTGCTCAAGGACTTTTTGCGCCTGGGCGACGATGCCTTCGCCGACCGGGGTCAGGCGCACGGCGCTTTTGCTGCGCTCGAAAATCAGCACACCGAGTTCGTCTTCAAGCTTTTTCACGCCCACCGACAGGGTCGGCTGGCTGACGTGGCAACGTTCGGCAGCGTGGCCGAAATGCTGCTCTTGGGCGAGGGTTACGATGTAGCGTAATTCTGTGAGGGTCATAGCAAGCGTCCATGAAGATGCGGGCCAAGCATACCGGCTGCAATCGATAGACGCACGTTATCAGACTGAGGGCGGCATGCGACTACTGCAAAAAGCAAAAGATCGCAGCCTTCGGCAGCTCCTACAGGGAAATGCATTCCAATGTAGGAGCTGCCGAAGGCTGCGATCTTTTGATCTTGCTACTTAACGGCGGCGTTCGAGGGAATAAACAAACGGCGCAACAATTTCGATCGAGCCGTTGTTGAGCATGTCAGCCGGTGGCTTGGGCAGCGGTTGTGCGCGGCGGATCATTTCCAGGGTAGCCCGGTCCAGATCGGCGTTGCCGGAGCGGCCCACCAGTTCGAACGACAGCACGTTACCTTCGGCATCCACCACGAAGCGCAGACGGTTCAAGCCTTCCTTACCGCGTGCCTGAGCACTGGCCGGGTACTTTTTGTACTTGGCCAAATGCGCGAGCAGCGTGCCTTGCCAGCTGGCTTTGGCCGCCATCTGGGCCGGCGACGGACCTGGTGCAGGCTGGGCGGATTTCTCCGTCGGTGCCTGAGTCGGTTGGGTGTCGGCCGGTTTCTCCTCGGAAGGTTTTTCCTTCGGCGGATCGGGCAGCTTCTTCTCGACTGGCTTCGGCGGTTTAGGCTTGGGCTTCGGTTTAGGTTTGGGCACCGCGATTTCAGCTTTCGGTGCTTCGGCCAGTTTCGGGATCGGCAACTCTTCGACCGGAGCCGGTGGCTGCGGCGGTGTGACGACTTTCGGCGGAGCAGGCGGTGGCGGGGCTGGAACCGGGGCCAGCTCGACCATCATTGCCTGCGGCGGCAATTCGATGGGCGGGCGGGCGGTCCAGTTCAGCGCCAGCGCGATGGCCAGCGCATGAACGCCCAGCACCACGGCCAGGCTACCGCTGTAACGCGTCAGCTTATGGCGCGTCGTGATCATTTTTTGGCTGCCGTCTCAAGTCCGACCAGGCCGACCTTCAGGTAACCGGCGCCGCGCAGCTTGTCCATCACGCTCATCAGGTCGCCGTAATCCACGCCTTTATCGGCCTGGAAGAAGATGGTGGTGTCTTTTTTGCCGTGAGTCTTGGCGTCGAGGAAGGCACCGAGGGTTTCCGGCGACACTTCGTCTTCGCCGATGTACAGGCGTTGATCAGCCTTGACGCTGAGGAACACCGGTTTCTCTGGCCGCGGTGCCGGTTTGGCGGTCGAGGCAGGCAGGTCGACTTTGATGTCCACGGTGGCCAACGGAGCGGCCACCATGAAGATGATCAACAGTACCAGCATCACGTCGATGAACGGCGTGACGTTGATTTCGTGGTTCTCGGCCAGATCGTCGTCTGCGCCTTCTTTCAAATGCAGGCCCATGGCCGATTACCCCACTTTGACCATGTGCGGCTGCGAGCTGCGCTCAGGCTGGTGGTCGAGGTCGCGGCTGACCAGCAACAACACTTCTGCCGAGGCGTCGGAAACCTGCGCCTTGTAACCGGCGATGGAGCGGGCGAACACGTTGTAGATCACAACGGCCGGGATCGCAGCAACCAGACCCAGTGCAGTGGCCAGCAGTGCTTCAGCAATACCCGGCGCCACAACGGCAAGGTTGGTGGTCTGGGTTTTGGCGATGCCGATGAAGGAGTTCATGATGCCCCACACGGTACCGAACAGGCCGACAAACGGCGCGGTGGAACCGATGGTGGCGAGCACGCCGGTGCCGCTGCTCATGTTGCGACCGCAGGCGGCAACCAGACGCTCAAGGCGGAAGCTGACGCGTTCCTTGATGCCTTCTTTTTCGCGGCTGTTGACCGACAAGCGCATCTCTTCGAGCGCGTCGTGTACCAGCAGGTTGGCGAGGGTGCCTTCCTTGCCGGCGGTGGCGCTGGCTTCTTTAAGGGTGGTGGCTTTTTTCAGGGCAGCGATTTCGCCCCGCAGACGACGCTTGGCGCCCATCAGCTCGAAGCCTTTGGCGATCCAGATGGTCCAGGTGATGATGGAAGCGATGGCCAGGCCGATCATCACGATTTTCACGATAATGTCGGCGTTCTGGTACATGCCCCAAGGCGACAAGTCGTGGGCCATGCCCAAGGAGTTGTCGGCTTCCAGAACTTCAGGAACGTCGGCAGCGTCTACCGCTTGCACTGGATCAGTTGCAGCGGGAGCAGCGGCAGGCGCGTCGGCAGCCGGTGCGTGCTGTTCGGTCGCGGCCGGTGCGGCGGGTGCTTGAGCGTCGGCGAACGCGGCGGTCGGTGCCAGCATCAGGCTGAGCAACAGAGCCGCCACCGCGCTCCAGGCGCGAGGTCGTTTGGTTGGCGAAGCGGGGATTTGATTACGTGTCATGCTGGCCGGACCTGAGATAGAAAAACGTTTAATGCTCTTCCAGGCCTCGTGAGGCCGAGAACAAAAGTGGCGTGCATTATTGCAAGTAATTCTTGTTAACAAAAGTAATAGAGTATCTTTTTTTCCTTGATTGCTAGCCGCTCGTCACTCGTCGAGCCTAGTCTGTCGCTTTCCGATGGGAGTTTTCCGATGTCTGCGCCTTCTGTTCTGATTGCCGGTTGTGGCGATATTGGTAGTCGTCTGGCCACGCAATTGCTGGCCGCTGGCTGGGAAGTCCATGGCTTGCGCCGGGATGTGTCGCGCCTGCCCGCCGGGGTCATTGGTGTTGCCGGCGACCTGTTCAGCGAAGACTGCCCGGACACCTGGCCGGTAGGGGCAGTGGATTACCTGGTGTATTGCGCGGCGGCCACCCATCACGATGAGGCCGGCTATCGCGCGGCTTACGTGCAGGGTTTGCAGAATGTGCTGAGCTGGCTGGATGACTACGGGCAGGTGCCGGAGCGACTGTTGTTCGTGTCGAGCAGCAGTGTTTATGGGCAGATGGAGGGTGAATGGGTAGACGAGACTTCAGCGACGGTTGCCAGCGGCTTCTCCGGGCAATTGATGCTTGAGGCCGAACAAGTCGCGCTCAAGAGCGGCATCCCGGCAAGCATCCTGCGCCTGACAGGCATCTACGGCCCGGGTCGCGAGCGTCTGCTGACGCAAGTTCGCGAGGGTTATCGCGTGGCCGTCGAGCCGCCGTTGTATGGCAATCGCATCCATGCCGATGACGCAGCAGGTTTGCTGAAGTTTTTGCTGGAGGCGGATCGGCAGGGGACTGCGCTGGAGAGCATCTATATCGGCGTCGACGATGCACCGGCGCCGTTGGCCGAAGTGGTCGACTGGTTGCGCGAGTATCTGGGCGTGACCGAGTGGGCGGCGGAGGCGAGTGTGCGGCGCACCGGCAGCAAGCGCTGCAGCAATGCCCGGGCAAAAGCGCTGGGCTGGACGCCAACATACCCAAGCTACCGCGAAGGCTACGCCGCTATCCTCGAGGGTAAATGCTGACTGCTTAACACCACAAACCACTGTGGGAATTGATCCCCTGTGGCGAGGGGATTTATCCCCGATGGGGCGCGCAGCGGCCCCAAATCCTGCAATCGCGGTTGATCAGATAAACCGCGCACAAAGGTTTTGCGACTGCTTCGCAGCCGATCGGGGATAAATCCCCTCGCCACAGAGGTTCCCACCTTGGATATTCAGTAATTCCAGAAGATGGTTACTGTTTTTCCAGCAACCACTTGCGATCACCCGGGGTGAACTGCGGCTGTTCATCCGCCAGCGCCGAGTTAACCGCCTGGAGGATTTCCAGCTCTTTGCCCTTGCGCACAAAGATCCAGTTATTGCCTTGACCGTTCTGCTGCAGCCACATGCTGTCGTTGCCGTTGCTCATCGACGCGCAATCGCCCGCCAGGCATAAGGCATAACGGTCGGCACCCGGCAAACCGGACACCTGGCCATCGGCCTGAAACTGCACGGTTTCGCCTTCGCCCTGACCGCTGGCGATTTTCCAGCTGCCGCCCATGTAGGCGGAATACAGCGCACGTTCGAAGCTGGCGCCGATCGGCGCGCCTTCCGGTACGGGAATCTGTGCGCGGTCGAAGAGCTGTTCAGGTTCGTTGTCGCTGGCCGCCTGTTGCAGCTGGCTGCCATCACGTTTCAGCTCACTGGCGGAGCTGCCATAGAAGTCGACTTTCCAGGCGCCGGACTGTTCGCCCAGCAGCCGTCCTTCGACGTTCTCAAAACCGTTGGTGTAGCGGGCCTGACTGGCCTTGGTGTTGACGTCCCACTCCAGGTTCGGGCCGTAAGCCTGAAGCGCTTCGCGCAGGGGGCCGCCCTTGGCTGCGGCATCGATCGCTACCTGATTGATCCAGGTGCCGCTGATGTCACGATCGGCAGGGTTGCTGGCGCAGCCGCCGAGGAAAATGGCGAGCAGCGGGAGAGCTAGCGCTTTGCGCATGGTGGAATCCTTTCAAAACCTTTTCTTGCAGAGCAGTCGGCGCGGCGTTGAAGGCCGCGCCGTGCGCATCACTCGATGACCAGAATGGCATCCATTTCAACCTGCGAACCCTTTGGCAGGGCAGCCACGCCGATGGCGGCGCGAGCCGGGTACGGCTGGTCGAAGTATTTGCCCATGATCTCGTTGACCTTGGCGAAGTGGCTCAGGTCGGTGAGGAAGATGTTCAGTTTGACGATGTCCTTGAACGAACCGCCGGCAGCTTCGGCCACGGCTTTGAGGTTCTCGAACACCTGGACGGTCTGGGCTTCGAAGCCTTCAACCAGCTCCATGGTTTTTGGGTCCAGTGGAATCTGACCCGACATGTAAACGGTGTTGCCTGCCTTGACCGCCTGGGAGTAAGTGCCGATGGCGGCCGGGGCCTTGTCGCTGGTGATAACGGTCTTGGTCATGTATGACTCCTTGTAATGGTTGAGTTATGCACGCATCCGGGTGATGCGGATCACCCCGGTCAAGGCGCGCAGCTTCTTGATCACGCGGGCCAGGTGCACACGGTCGTGGACGCTGACCACCAACTGGACCACGCTGATGCGACCATCGCGTTCGTCCATGCTGATTTTCTCGATATTGCCGTCGGCTGCGTTGACGCTGCTGGCCAGCAGGGCGATCAAGCCGCGCTGGTGTTCCAGCTCGACGCGCAGTTCGACGTTGAATTCGCCGGTGACATCCTTGGCCCACGAGAGCTGGATGCATTTTTCCGGGTTGTGCCGGATTTCGCTGATGTTGCGGCAGTTGTCCAGGTGCACGACCATGCCTTTGCCCGCCGACAGATGCCCGACAATCGGGTCGCCCGGGATCGGTGTGCAGCACTTGGCGTAGCTCAGCACCAGACCTTCGGTACCGCGAATTGCCAGCGGGCCTTCAGGGCTTGGCAACTGTTCGCCTTCGCCGAGCAGGCGGCGGGCGACCACGTAGGCCATGCGATTGCCGAGGCCAATGTCTTCAAGCAAATCTTCGATCAGTTCGAGGCGGTACTCGGTGAGCATCGCCTTGACGCGTTCGGCTGGGATCTTCTCCAGCGAACTGTCGAAACCGTTGAGGACTTTGTTCAGCAGGCGTTCGCCGAGGCTGATGGATTCGGAGCGGCGTTGCAGTTTCAGCGCATGGCGGATGTGCGTACGCGCCTTGCCGGTGACCACAAAGTTGAGCCACGCCGGATTTGGCCGGGCGCCGGGTGCGCTGACGATCTCGACCGTGGAGCCACTTTGCAGCGGTTCGGACAGCGGTGCGAGTCGACGGTTGATCCGGCAGGCGATGCAGCTGTTGCCGACGTCGGTGTGTACCGCGTAAGCAAAGTCGACCGCCGTGGAGCCTTTCGGCAGCTCCATGATCCGGCCTTTCGGCGTGAACACGTAGACCTCGTCCGGGAACAGGTCGATCTTCACGCTCTCGATGAATTCCAGCGAGTTGCCGGCACGTTGCTGCATTTCCAGCACGCCTTTGACCCACTGGCGGGCGCGGGCGTGAGTGCCTTTCGGCTGTTCGTCACCGCTGGATTTGTACAGCCAATGGGCAGCGATGCCGTTGTTGGCCATCTCTTCCATTTCGCGGGTGCGGATTTGAATCTCGATCGGTACACCGTGCATGCCGAACAGCGTGGTGTGCAGCGACTGATAGCCGTTGGCCTTGGGGATCGCGATGTAATCCTTGAAGCGCCCCGGCAACGGTTTGTACAAATTATGTACAGCACCCAGCACGCGGTAGCAGGTATCGACCTTGTCGACGATGATCCGGAACGCATAGACGTCCATGATCTCGTTGAAGGCCCGACGCTTGCCGCGCATTTTCTTGTAGATGCCGTAGAGGTGTTTCTGGCGACCGCTGACTTCACCCTGGATGCCGTCGATTGCGAGGCAATGGCCGAGGGATTCTTCGATCTTGTTGACGATTTCCTTGCGATTGCCCCGGGCGCGCTTGACCGCCTGGTAGATCCGCGCAGAACGCATCGGGTGCATGGCCTTGAAGCCGAGGTCTTCGAATTCGATGCGGATCGCATGCATGCCCAGCCGGTTGGCGATAGGCGCGTAGATTTCGAGGGTTTCCTTGGCGATGCGCCGGCGTTTTTCCCCGGACAGCACTTCCAGCGTGCGCATGTTGTGCAGGCGGTCGGCAAGTTTGACCAGGATCACGCGAATGTCGCGCGCCATGGCCATGGCCATTTTCTGGAAGTTTTCGGCTTGGGCTTCGGCCTTGGTCTCGAAATTCATCTGGGTCAGTTTGCTGACCCCGTCGACCAGTTCGGCCACGGTTTCACCAAACTGCGCTTGCAGCGCTTCTTTGGCGATACCGGTGTCTTCGATCACATCATGCAGCATCGCGGCCATCAGGCTCTGATGGTCCATGTGCATGTCGGCAAGAATATTGGCCACCGCAAGAGGATGCGTGACGTACGCCTCGCCGCTGCGCCGGCGTTGACCGTCATGGGCTTGTTCGGCGTAGAAATACGCTCGGCGGACCAGGTTGACCTGGTCGTTGCCGAGGTAGGTCGATAAGCGATCGGCGAGGGCGTCTATGCTCGGCATGATAATTCCTGCCGTAGGTTGTGACCCCGCGCCGTGCTACGTCGACCAGGCATAGGCTTAGACGGCCTCGTTGGACTCGTCCTCGAACGCTGCGAACAGCGGTTCGTCTTCGACGATTTCAGCGTTGGCGATGAACTCGTAGCTCATCAGGCCTTCAGCGATTTCACGCAGGGCAACAACAGTAGGCTTGTCGTTTTCCCACTGAACCAGTGGCTCTTTGCCGCCGGTGGCCAGTTGACGGGCACGTTTGGTAGAGAGCATGACCAGCTCAAAACGGTTTTCCACGTGGTTCAGGCAGTCTTCAACGGTTACGCGGGCCATGGTATTCCTCGGAGCGAATGCAATATGCGCGCTGCCCGGTTGGGCGAGCGGACTCAACAGTTTAAAAAATCACCAGCGATTAGGGAAGCGCTGATTTTTTAACCAAGCCCTTCAACGCGCTGCAAGCACCAATGTAAAGCGCTTGCAGGCATTTTGGGAAGTGCTGATTAACCGAGCAATTCGGCCAGCAATTTGCCGAAACGTACCTGCTGACGTTTCTGTTGGAGTTGATTGGCGCGGAAAATAGCCTTCAGATCGTCAAGTGCGTGAGCAAAATCGTCGTTGATGATCAGGTAGTCGTACTCGACATAGTGACTCATCTCGCTGACCGCTTCGCGCATCCGGCCGTCAATGATCTCGTCGCTGTCCTGGCCACGGTTGGTCAAGCGCTGGTGCAGGGCCTGAAGCGACGGCGGCAGGATAAAGATCGAGCGAGCTTGCGGCATCAGTTTGCGTACTTGCTCGGCGCCTTGCCAGTCGATTTCCAGAATCAGGTCGTGACCTTCATCCAGCGTCTGCTGCAGGCGGCTTTGCGAGGTGCCGTAGAAGTTGCCGAAGACTTCGGCGCGTTCGAGGAAGTCGCCGTGCTCGCCCATTTTCACGAACTCTTCGCGGGTCACGAAGTGATAGTTCACGCCGTCCACTTCACCCGGACGCATGGCGCGCGTGGTGTGCGAAACCGAAACGCGAATTTCCGGTATGGCGTCGGTCAACGCCTTGACCAGGCTGCTTTTGCCCGCGCCCGAAGGGGCGGAAATGATGTACAGGGTGCCGGTGCTGTGGGTCATGTCGGGGTTGCCTTACTCAATGTTCTGCACTTGTTCGCGCATCTGCTCGATCAACACCTTGAGGTTGACGGCGGCCTGGGTGCTGCGCGGATCAAAGGCCTTGGAGCCCAGTGTGTTGGCTTCGCGGTTGAGCTCCTGCATCAGGAAGTCGAGGCGACGCCCGGCTGCACCGCCGGACTTGAGCACCCGGCGCACTTCGATGATGTGGGTGCTCAGGCGATCCAGCTCTTCGGCCACGTCGCTTTTTTGCGCGAGGATGACCATTTCCTGTTCCAGACGCTGCGGATCGAGCTCGGCCTTCATGTCGGCGAAGCGGTCGAGGACTTTCTGGCGTTGGGTCGCGAGCATTTGCGGCACCAGTTCACGCAGGGTCACGACGTCTTCTTCGATCGAGGTCAGGCGCTCATTGATCAACCGGGCCAGCTCCGCGCCTTCGCGCTCGCGGCCGGCCTTCAACTCTTTGAGGCCTTGATTGAACAGGGCCAGCGCCTCGGCGTTCAGCGCCTGTGGGTCGGTTGCATCGCCGACCAGCACGCCGGGCCAGGCCAGCACCTCCAGCGGGTTCAGTGCCGCCGGGTTTTTGATCAGGCCGGCGATGGTTTCGGCGGCGGCGACCAGTTGCGCGGCGCGCTCGCGGTCGACTTGCAGCGCTTTGCCGGTGCTTTCTTCGGTGAAACGCAGGGTGCATTCCAGTTTGCCCCGCGACAGGCCCTGACGCAGCGCTTCACGCACCGCGCCTTCGAGGTCGCGAAAGGTTTCCGGCAAGCGCAGGTGCGGTTCCAGATAGCGGCTGTTGACCGAGCGCAGTTCCCAGCTCAGGGTGCCCTGGACGCCGGCTTTCTCGACGCGGGCGAAGGCGGTCATGCTGTGCACCATGGCGGTAACCTCGCAATGCAGATCGGCGCGAAACCTGGGTTCCGCAAGCGCGATATCAATGAATTTATGCCGACTGGCAGCAAAGGCGCAGGATTGTAGCGCAGTGCGGCGAATGCGCCCAAACACACGGTGTGACAAAGGGCTGCAGCCCGTCGGTAATGCGTGTTTCAGGGCCTTCGATCGTCGGCCCGAATTTTTAACAAGTGCCCAGTCGCAGTGCAGCGCTCTATAATGCTCGGCAGTTTTCCGTCCTCAGTACAGGTATCTCCTATGAAACGTCCAAGTGGTCGCGCTGCCGATCAGCTCCGCTCGATCCGCATTACCCGCAACTACACCAAACACGCCGAAGGATCGGTGCTGGTCGAATTCGGTGATACCAAAGTCATCTGCACCGTCAGCGTCGAAAACGGTGTGCCGCGTTTCCTCAAGGGTCAGGGCCAGGGCTGGTTGACCGCCGAGTACGGCATGCTGCCGCGCGCCACTGGCGAGCGTAACCAGCGTGAAGCGAGCCGTGGCAAGCAAGGCGGTCGCACCCTGGAAATCCAGCGTCTGATCGGCCGCTCCCTGCGCGCTGCGCTGGACATGTCCAAGCTGGGCGACGTCACCCTGTACGTCGACTGCGACGTGATCCAGGCTGACGGTGGCACCCGCACTGCGTCCATCACCGGCGCCATGGTCGCTCTGGTTGACGCACTGAAAGTGATCAAGAAGCGCGGCGGCCTGAAGGGCGGCGACCCGCTCAAGCAAATGATCGGCGCGGTATCGGTCGGCATGTATCAGGGCGAAGCGGTACTGGATCTGGATTACCTGGAAGACTCCGCTGCCGAGACCGACCTCAACGTCGTGATGACCAGCACCGGTGGTTTCATCGAAGTGCAGGGCACCGCTGAAGGCGCGCCGTTCCAGCCGGAAGACCTCAACGCCATGCTGGAACTGGCCAAGAAAGGCATGAACGAGATCTTCGAACTGCAGAACGCCGCACTGGCCGACTGACAGGCTCATAACCGCAAGGAGAAAGCGATGAGTGACCAGCAAGAGCTACTGCCCAAGCCGAGCCAGGAGGTTCGTCAGTGGGCGATGTTTTGTCACTTGTCCGCCTTGCTGGGGATCTGGATTCCGTTCGGCAACCTGATCGGGCCATTGATCCTCTGGCAGATGAAGCGTGAAAAGGATCCGTTTATCGATGCCCAGGGCAAAGAGGCGCTGAATTTTCAGATCACCGTGGCGATTGCCTCGTTGATCTGCTTCCTGCTGATGGTGCTGATCGTCGGCTTCTTCCTGATTGGCATTTTGGCGATTGGCGCACTGGTGTTGACGATCATTGCCGGGGTCAAGGCCAACGAAGGGTATCCATACCGGTATCCGTTTACCTGGCGGTTGATCAAGTAGGCTCGCGGGCCTGACGGGCGGAGTGCGCAATGTCTCAGCCTGTCGCGTCTTCTATCGAGCAGCAAACCGAGGAATGGCGGATGAAACCCGCCGCTGCCCTCACAGGTCTGCAATCGACCGGTGCTGCGGTGTTCCGTTGGCAGCGATTTTCCACAGGCAGTTATCGTTTTGAACGCACGGAACCGCGCGAGCATGTTTTGCTCAGCGTGATGCTTGCGCCTATGCAGTCGCGTGCCGCTGTTGGCGGCCAGCAGGTGTGGGACGGCCCGATTCACCGCGGTCAGGTGCGATTGCTGCAGCCCAGCCAATCCGCGAGCTGGGATACTCGTAGCGCTTTCGACATCCTCCATGTGCATTTACCAATGCCGGCGTTGACCGCTGCGGCGCAGGATCAAGGGATTAACTTTGCCGGGTTTCGCGGGACGCATCAGCCGCTGTATCAAAACGACAGAGTGGCTCATTTGCTTGCCCGGCAGTTGGCGCTGTCCATCGGTGACAACAGTCGGGGCGCCCGTGAGCAGGCGGATCTAAGTGTTCAGGTGTTGATTGCTCATTTGTTGAACAGTTATGAGCTTTCGAGCACCCAGCCAAGAGTTGCCAGCCAAGGCCTGATGGATGCCCTGCGCTACATTGAGCGTCACCCCTGCGAAAAACTCTGCATCGCCCGGTTGGCGGCGATCGCAGCGATGAGCGAATTCCACTTCGCCCGCGAATTCAAACGCGCCTTTGGTACTTCGCCTCACGCTCACGTACTTGCCGTGCGCCTGCAACGGGCACGCAACGCTTTGGAAATCTCCGGCAAGACTGTTTTGGAAGTTGCCCTGGAAAGTGGATTTGCCGATTCCAGCCATTTCGCCCGAGTCTTTCGTAAAGCCTATGGCATCAGTCCGACGGATTTTCGTCAGTCCCGGCAAAACTCTTGAGCAAGAAAGTACCGGCAATTGAGCAAGGATCGGCGCGACGTCAACTCTGCCCTCGTTGAACACTGTCCGCACTTCTACGACACGGAGCCAGCCAATGGCACACCTCGGACACGCTGTGCGCGACTACCGTCTGCAACTCATGTACTCGCAGATGGACCGCGAAGGTTTTGATGCGCTGGTGTTCACTCAGGGCGACTTCTTCCAGTTTGCGACCAACTTCAATACCGACGTCGAGACGTGGGAACGGCCGATTCTGTGCGTAGTACCGAGGAACGGCGCGCCGTTTGTGATCGCTCATGAGCTATCGACGCATCATTGGCGTTTTACCCAGGAGGCCGGGCGTCTATGGATCGAGGATGCGCGTTTCTATGCCGAGCATCCGCGTGTGCAAAATCGCCTGCCCTTGGTCAGTCAGTGGAGTGAGCTGGTCGCACAATCTTTGCGAGATGCCGGGCTGCATCGGTCGCGCATTGGCGTCGACGCGATCACGGCGCCGTTGGCTCGCGTCGGCACTTTGCTGCCATCGTTGGTGCTGCAAAACGCGACCGAAGAGTGCCGCACATTGCGAATGGTCAAACATGCGGAGGAAATCCGACTAATGCGCGAAGCCTGCGCGCTGACCGACTGGTTGCAGGATCGCTACCGGGAAAATATCCGCCCCGGACGGCTGGTTCAGGAGCTGGACATGAGCATGGCGGCGCTGTTTGTCGAGGAAGCGGCCAATCGTTTCCCCGGAGAGGATGTGCAGTGCATAGAGTTTTTCACCCTGTCCGGCCCGGCGAGCTGTGCGCCTCACGGCGATGGCCGACAGTGCGGTGCACGGATCGAAAAGGGTCATGGTCTGGTGAACATCATTATTCCGCGCATCAACGGTCTGATCATCGAGAACGAGCGGACATGGTTTTGTGGCAAGCCTTCGCCACGCCAGGCCCAGTTGTACGAAGCGGCACGGGAAGCCAATGAAGCCGCGTGTGAAGCGGCGGTAACGGGCAATCCGGTCTGCGCCATTGATGCGGCGGCGCAAGGGGTTTTCGAGCGGCACGGGGTTGCCGATCTGATCATTCATCGTACGGGGCATGGTCTTGGCTTGATCGGCCACGAATTTCCCCACGACATGGCGTTCAACACGCGTGCATTGATGGCCGGCGAAGTGTATTCGGCGGAACCGGGGATTTTTCAGTGGGGCTTGGGGGGCTTCCGTATCGACGACACGGTGGTGATTGGCGACAAGCCAGACATCCTGACCCGCGCGCCGAGAGACATTGCCAGCCAAACAATCCTTTGATCGAAAAAAAATGCCCGCATCTCTCGATACGGACATTTTTTGTACGGCGAAAAGACGCTTAGATGGTCAGCGTCCAGTCGTAGTCGACGATCAGCGGCGCGTGCTGCGAAAACCGTGGCTGACGTGGCAGGCGTGCGCTGCGTACAAAGCGGCGCAGGCCCGGGGTCAGGATCTGGTAGTCGAAGCGCCAGCCCAGATTGAGCATCTCGGCCTGCTCGTTGTCCGGCCACCAGCTGTACTGGTCGCCTTCACGGCTGACTTCGCGCAGGGCATCGACATAACCCATGTTGCCGACAATCTCGTCCATCCAGGCGCGTTCTGGCGCCAGGAAGCCCGGGGATTGCTGGCTGTCGCGCCAGTTTTTGATGTCGAGCTTCTGCTGCGCCACGTATAGCGAGCCACAATAAATGTACTCGCGACGTTTGCGTCGCTGTTTGTCCAGGTACTTGCCGAAGTCGTCCATGAGCTTGAACTTCTGGTTCAAGTCCTCATCGCCGTTCATCCCCGAAGGGAGCAGCAAGGTGGCAATACTGACTTTGTCGAAATCTGCTTGCAGGTAGCGCCCGTAGCGGTCGGCCGTCTCGAAACCGAGACCGCTGATGACAGCCTTCGGTTGCAACCGCGAATACAAAGCCACGCCGCCTTGGGCAGGGACTTCAGCATCGCAGGCATAAAGGAAGTAGCCATCCAGTTGGAAGGCTGGGTCATCCAGTTCAAAGGCGGAGGCACGGGTGTCCTGCAGGCAGATGACGTCGGCATTCTGTGCTTGCAGCCAACTGAGCAAACCGCGCTCGACTGCCGCCTGAATACCATTGACGTTCACACTGATGATCCGCATAAATGGCCCCAAAAATCGCGTGCGTGTATGATACACGGCGTCAAGCTAATTAGCTAAATCCGTGGTATTTGGGGTTTTTTTCATGCAAGCGTATCAGCGCGATTTCATTCGTTTTGCCATCGATCGCGGCGTTTTGCGCTTCGGTGAGTTCACCCTGAAGTCCGGGCGCACCAGTCCTTACTTCTTCAACGCCGGCCTGTTCAACTCGGGCTCGGCCCTGGCGCAACTGGGGCGTTTCTACGCTGCAGCCATCGCCGAAAGCGGCATTCCCTTCGACGTTCTGTTCGGCCCGGCCTACAAAGGCATCCCGCTGGCGGCAACCACCGCCGTGGCACTGGCCGAGCATCACGACCGTGATCTGCCATGGTGCTTCAACCGCAAGGAAGCCAAGGCCCACGGCGAAGGCGGCAGCCTGGTTGGCGCGCCGCTGACCGGCGACGTGCTGATCATCGACGACGTGATCACCGCAGGCACCGCGATCCGTGAAGTGATGCAAATCATTGCTTCGCAGGACGGCGCCAAGGCTGCCGGCGTGCTGATCGCCCTGAACCGTCAGGAGCGTGGCAACGGTGAGTTGTCGGCGATTCAGGAAGTCGAGCGTGATTTCGGCATTCCGGTGATCAGCATTGTGTCGCTGAATCAGGTGCTGGAGTTCCTCGCGGATGATCCGCAACTCAAGCAGCACTTGCCGGCCGTGGAAGCGTACCGCGCCCAATTCGGCGTCTGATAAGGCATCATTCTGTAGGAGCTGCCGAAGGTTGCGATCTTTTGATCTTAAAAAACAAAATCAAAAGATCGCAGCCTTCGGCAGCTCCTACA
>NZ_AKJD01000041.1 GCF_000282515.1 Pseudomonas sp. GM80 | reverse complement strand
TACACGACGCTCTTCCGATCTTTTTGATTTTGGTTTCATGATCAAAAGATCGCAGCCTGCGGCAGCTCCTACAGGGGCAACGTTCAGATTTCGATCAGGGCGCCCAGTTCGCGTTCCAGTTCGGCTTCGTCAGCCAGATTCAGCTCGATCAACCGCCGCAAGCGCTGGATCGACTCCAGACTGATATGCCGGCAGACAAACCCCAACTGGCCATTCTCTTCATGAGCCAAGTGCACATCCATCTCGATATCGACGTCATCGCTCAGATGAATGTCGACGAAGAAATCCTTCTCGGCATCCCCCAACCAAGGCTCCGGCCGCTCGATCAGCAATCCTTTGAGCGACAGGTCGATCAGCTTGACCGGCCATATGTACTCGCCCTGACTCAGCTCGGTTCTGGCATCGAACGCAATACGTTTGAAGCGACGACGGTTGGCTGGGTGCTCGCTCATGGCGCAATCCTCATGAAGGTTCGCTGACTATAGACCGCGAATGCGGGCGCCAGCCAATCGCTAAAGCGTCTAGACCAACGTCGGGGTATGGCCTTTGGCGCCGTAAGCGCTAAACTCGGGGTGGCTGTCTTTCTTGTCCACCCTGGCTGGAATAATAAAATGAAAAATAATAATAGCCTGCTACGCCACTTACCCTGGCTAGTGCTGGCAATCGTAGGAGCGTGCGCCCTGGGCGTAGTGGCATTGCGCCGCGGCGAGGCGATCAACGCCTTGTGGATCGTGGTCGCCGCTGTGGCCATTTATCTGGTTGCGTACCGTTACTACAGTCTGTTCATCGCTAACAATGTGATGCAACTGGACCCGCGTCGGGCAACCCCCGCCGTGCTCAACAACGACGGTCTGGACTTCGTGCCGACCAACAAACACATTCTTTTCGGTCACCACTTCGCAGCGATCGCTGGTGCGGGGCCATTGGTCGGCCCGGTGTTGGCGGCGCAGATGGGTTATCTGCCCGGCACGCTGTGGCTGATTGCCGGCGTGGTGCTGGCGGGTGCGGTGCAGGACTTCATGGTGCTGTTCATGTCGACCCGTCGCAACGGCCGCTCTCTGGGCGACATGGTGCGTGAAGAAATGGGCCGTATTCCCGGCACCATCGCGCTGTTTGGCTGCTTCCTGATCATGATCATCATCCTCGCGGTGCTGGCGCTGATCGTGGTCAAGGCGCTGGCCGAGAGCCCGTGGGGCATCTTCACCGTGATGGCGACCATCCCGATCGCGATGTTCATGGGCATTTACATGCGCTACATCCGCCCGGGCCGCATCGGCGAGATCTCCGTGGTCGGCGTGTTGCTGCTGCTCGGTTCGATCTGGCTCGGTGGGCAGATTGCCGCTGATCCGGTATGGGCCAAGGCGTTCACCTTCACCGGCGTGCAGATTACCTGGATGCTGGTCGGTTACGGTTTCGTCGCGGCATCGCTGCCGGTGTGGCTGATTCTGGCCCCGCGTGACTACCTCTCCACGTTCCTCAAAATCGGCACCATCGTCGCGCTGGCGATCGGCATTCTGGTGACCATGCCCGAGCTGAAAATGCCCGCGCTGACCCAGTTCGTCGACGGCACCGGTCCGGTGTGGAAGGGCGGTCTGTTCCCGTTCCTGTTCATCACCATCGCCTGCGGTGCGGTTTCCGGTTTCCACGCGCTGATTTCTTCGGGCACCACGCCGAAGCTGCTGGATAACGAAACCAACGCCCGTTACATCGGTTACGGCGGCATGCTGATGGAATCGTTCGTGGCGATCATGGCCATGGTCGCCGCGTCGGTGATCGAGCCTGGCGTGTACTTCGCCATGAACAGCCCGGCTGCCGTGGTCGGCAGTGATGTCGCATCGGTTGCGCAAGTGGTCTCCAGCTGGGGCTTTGCGATCACGCCGGAAGCGCTGCAAGCCGTGGCGCACGACATTGGTGAAACCACCATCCTCGCCCGTGCCGGTGGTGCGCCGACCCTGGCGGTCGGTATCGCGCAGATCCTGCACAGTGTCCTGCCGGGTGAAAACACCATGGCGTTCTGGTACCACTTCGCGATCCTGTTCGAAGCGCTGTTCATCCTGACGGCTGTGGATGCGGGCACTCGTGCCGGACGTTTCATGCTGCAGGATCTGCTCGGCTCCTTCGTGCCGGCGCTGAAGCGCACTGAATCGTGGACTGCCAACCTGATCGCCACCGCCGGTTGTGTGGCGATGTGGGGCTGGTTGCTGTACCAGGGCGTGGTCGATCCACTGGGCGGCATCAACACCTTGTGGCCACTGTTCGGTATTTCCAACCAGATGCTGGCGGGTATCGCGCTGATGCTTGGCACTGTGGTTCTGATCAAAATGAAGCGCCAGCGCTACATTTGGGTCACCCTGCTGCCAGCCACCTGGCTGTTGATCTGCACCACGACGGCGGGCTTCATCAAACTGTTCGATGCCAACCCGGCGATCGGCTTCCTGTCGCTGGCGAAGAAATACAGCGATGCGCTGGCCAACGGTCAGGTGCTGGCACCGGCAAAAAGCGTCGAGCAGATGCAGCACGTGATCTTCAACGCCTACACCAACGCAACGCTCACCGCGCTGTTCCTGTTCGTGGTCTTCAGCATCCTGTTCTATGCGCTCAAGGTCGGCATCGCCGCCTGGGGCAAAAAAGAGCGTACGGATAAAGAATCGCCATTCCAGGCCCTGCCGGATGCGTAACCAGAGGATTGCAGCATGTTCAATGACCTGAGTCGCCTCGGTAAATACCTCGGTCAGGCTGCGCGCCTGATGGTCGGCATGCCCGACTACGACACCTACGTCGAGCATATGCAAACCAAACACCCGGACAAACCGGTGATGAGCTACGAGATGTTCTTCCGCGAACGTCAGGAAGCCCGTTACGGTGGCAAGGGTGGGCCGAAGTGCTGTTGAGGCACATGAGGGTTCAGGCAACACAAGCACTGTAGGAGCACAGCTTGCTGGCGAAGGCGATCTTGAAGACGCCTTCGCTGGCAAGCCAGGCTCCTACAGTTTTTTTGCGTGAGGGAGATTTAATTTGTCAGCCCCAATCCCGGTCACGGTACTCAGCGGTTTCCTCGGTGCCGGCAAGACCACCTTGCTGCGCCACATTTTGAAAGCCGAGCACGGCCTGAAAATCGCCGTGATCGAAAACGAATTCAGCGACGCCGGCATCGACACCCAGTTGCTCGGCGACGAACCCGTGCAAGTCATGACCCTGGCCAACGGCTGCGTCTGCTGCACCATTCACACCGACCTGACCAAAGCCCTGTACCTGCTGCTCGAACGGCTGGACAGCGGCGAAATCGCCTTTGATCGTCTGGTCATCGAGTGCACGGGTCTGGCCGATCCGGCACCGGTGGCGCAGACTTTTTTCATCGACGAAGAACT
The DNA here is from genome assembly GCF_000282515.1 of Pseudomonas sp. GM80. Taxonomy (GTDB): domain Bacteria; phylum Pseudomonadota; class Gammaproteobacteria; order Pseudomonadales; family Pseudomonadaceae; genus Aquipseudomonas. Next base: position 80,905 of record NZ_AKJD01000041.1, on the reverse strand, counting down.
GCGCGAGCGTTACCTGCTCGACGGCATCATCACCCTGGTCGATGCCGCGCACGCGGCTGTGCATCTGAGCCAGACCATCGCCCAGGCGCAGATCGGTTTTGCCGACCGCTTGCTGGTGAGCAAGACTGATCTGGTCGACGAGGCCACGTTCACCGCTCTGAGCGAACGGCTGACGCGGATCAACCGCCGCGCGCCGATTCGAGTGGTTGATCACGGCAACATCGATCTGGCTGAACTGCTCGATGTCCGTGGCTTCAATCTCAACGCCGATCTGGGGGGCGGCTTGAGCCTGCGCCCGGTGAGCAAGGCGCCGTCGATTGACCGCATTTCCAGTCTGGTGCTGCGCACGGATCAGCCGCTGGATATCGATCAGCTCAGTGAATTCATGAACGAGCTGCTGGAAGAGCACGGCAAACAATTGCTGCGCTACAAAGGTGTGCTGAGCATTGCCGGCGAAGATCGCCGCCTGGTGTTTCAGGGTGTGTTGAAGCTTTATGGCTTCGACTGGGACACCGAATGGGCCGAGGGAGAGGCGCGGGAAAGTGTGATCGTGTTTATTGCCGATGAGTTGCCGGAAGAGAAGATTCGGGCGGGGTTTGCCAAGGTAGCTTCTGCCTGATGGTTCTTCGGTGTCAGGGCTGACGCCATCGCGGGCAAGCCCGCTCCCACAGGGTTATTTGTCGTTCACAGATTGTGTGGACACCAATAAACCTGTGGGAGCGGGCTTGCCCGCGATGGCGATTTAACCGACAACACAATGCTTGACGGTCGACTCCAGCAGCGTCTGCTCAAGATGATCCAGATGCTGATTCATCAACATGCCGGCCTTGGAAACATCGCCTCGCTCCACCGCCTCAACCAGCGCCAAATGCTCCTGCCATGCGCAACAGCTATGCGTCTGGCACTCACTTCGCGCAATCGCCAGCGACGTCAGCGGCACCAGACTGCCGAGAAAATGCGCCAACGGTGCATTCCCCGCCATCTGCGCCAAGTGCAGATGAAACTCCCCCGACAAGCGAATCGCCGTCCCGCGCCGGTCCTGCTCGACAGCCTGACGCTCGCGCTCGATCAACCCGCGCAGGCGTTTCAAGTCTTCGGCCTGCGGACGTTGGCAGGCCAGACGCACCAAGGTGTTTTCGGCCAGCCGTCGCGCATGCAGAGCCTGCTGCGTCTGCCCCCGATCAGGTGCGGCGACACGCGGCCGATGATTGGCGCGCAGCACAATGACCTGTTCAAGCGACAACTGCGTCAGCACCCGGCGCACATCCGCACGACTGGCGCTAAACATCTCCTTCAGACTGTCCTCGGTGAAACGGCTGTCCGGATCAATGCGCTGTTCGAGAATTGCATCGAACAGTCGCGGATAAAGATCCTCTACCGGCGCACGCAGCCGAGAGAAGGGCAGGGGCGTGGCAGTTGGCTGAGCGTGCGAGGTTGAAGCGAAACTGTTCATGGCCTGTCTCCAATAGGAATCAGTGACTCAGGTTGTCATCCGGAATATTCAGCTCGATGCCCATCCGCTGACCTTCGCGCAAAATGTGCCGGCGCATTTCGGCGCTGGCCTGGGCGCTGTTTTTGCTGCGGATCGCCCGCACCACGGCTTCGTTTTCCTCTAACCGTTCAGCGAGGTGCTCCGGCGAGTTGCGCAGCACTTCGGCGCTTTGCTTGAGGGCGTTGCTGGTCTGCTGCACGACGCTCTGGAAGATCGGGTTCGAGGTCAGGGTGAACAGCTCTTCATGGAAAGCGATGTAGGCGCTGACCCCGGCTTCGCTGTCGCCGGCTTCAAGGGCTTCGCGCATGTCCATCAGGGTCAGGCGCAACTGCCCGACTTCCTTGCTGCTGATCGACTGCGCCACCAGACCGACGATGAACGGTTCCAGGGTGTAGCGCAGTTGCAGGACATCTTCGAGACTGGCCCCGGCGACTGCGCTGTCGTGGCTTTGGCTGTCGCTCAATTGCGCGTCGAGCACGACCACGCCCTTGCCCGGCATCGAACGCACCAGGCCAAGGGTTTCCAGGACGATCACCGCCTCGCGCAGGCTCGGACGGCTGATGCCCAGTTGTTCGGCCAGTTCGCGCTGGCCCGGCAGCATGTCGCCAGAGCGCCATTGGCCACGGGCGAGGGCGGCGCGGAGTTTTTCTACGACTGAGTTGACGACGGTTGATGTGGTGATCACTGGTCTTGCTCCGTGAGCCCATTGGGTGCGCCGCAAGCAAGATCAAAAGATCGCAGCCTGCGGCAGCTCCTACGGGGTTGAAATCAGAACTCCTGCTGGTGCGCGGGAGTTGCTGGTTTACGCGGCTGAAAGGTGTAGCCCTGCTGACCGCTGAGTACTTTGTTAGCGCGTTGTACGTCGATGTCTTTTTCCCAACGGGCGATGGCGACGGTGGCGACGCAGTTGCCGATGAGGTTGGTCAGTGCCCGACCGATGCCCATGAACCAGTCCACGGCCAGCACCAATACCAGACCCACTACCGGGATCGCCGGAATGGCGGTCAGCGTCGCCGCGAGGATCACCAGTGCCGAGCCGGGAATACCGTGGGCACCTTTGGAGGTGATCAGTGACACCAGCAGAATCGTCAGTAAATCGGTCATCGCCAGCGGTGTGCCGGTGGCGTTGGCGATGAAGACAATGGCCAGGGTCAGGTAGATCGAAAAACCATCGAGGTTGAACGAATAACCGGTAGGGATCACCAGGCCGACGGTCGAGCTGCCGATGCCGAGGTGTTCGAGTTTGCGCATGATTTGTGGCAACACAGCGTCGGACGACGCCGTGCCCATGACGATCAGCAGTTCTTCACGCAGGTACTTGAGCAGCGGCCACATACGCAGGCCGGAGGCGCGCATCACCAGACCGAGAATCACGCTGACGAAGGCCATGCAGGTCAGGTAGAACAAACCGACCAGACTGCCCAGGTGTTGCAGTGAGTCGAGGCCATATTTGCTGGTGGTGAAGGCGATGGCACCGAATACGCCGATCGGCGCCAGACGCACGATCATGCCCATGATGCGGAAGATCACATGGCTCAGTTCATTGATCAGTCGGGAGATCCCGGAGGCCGCTTCGCCGACCAGATTCAACGCGCTGCCGAACAGCACTGAGAACAGCAGCACTTGCAGGATGTTGTTGTCGGCGAACGCGCCGAGCACCGAGGTCGGGATCAGATCCATCAAGAATTGCGTGGTGGTGTGCATGTGCTGGCCACGCTGGGCGATGTCGCCCATGTCGGCCGCAGACAGTTGCTCCAGATGAATATTCGCGCCGCTGCCGATGCCGGTGCTGAAGGCGAAGACCAGGCCGATCACCAGGGCGATGGTGGTCAGCACTTCAAAGTAGATCACTGATTTGAGGCCGATGCGCCCGACCTTCTTCAGATCGCCAGCGCCGCTGATACCGCTGACCACCACGCAGAACACGATGAGGCCGATGAGCATCTTGATCAGTTTGATGAAACCGTCGCCGAGCGGTTTGAGCTGGGCCGAATATTCAGGAAGGGTCAGCCCGCAGACGATGCCGAGCACCAGTCCGAGAACCACTTGAAGGAAGATTGAACGCGAGCACCATCTGAGCATGGGAGGAATCCTGGTCGGTGTCCTGGCTGCCGTGCGCGTGGCGCATCAGATTCAGGACTTAATTATTGTGGTCTTACCGGTATGTCCAGTGCAGGCGCAGTCTACGCTCGGTTTTTTCGGGATGACAAGTGAAAACAACAAAATTGGCATGACCGGTCTGACCAGTGGCACCAACCAAATGTAGGAGCTGCCGAAGGCTGCGATCTTTTGATCTTGTTTTTATAATCCAGATCAAAAGATCGCAGCCTGCGGCAGCTCCTGCATGGGGGCAGCTCCTGCATGGGAAATCGCAGGCGAAAAAAAACCGGCCAATCACTTGGCCGGTTTTTCATGCTGCGGGTTTAACGTCGCATCAAGCGCCGTATACCGGCAGTTTCTTGCAGATGGCTTTGACTTTCTCGCGAACGGCGTCGATCACCGCTTCGTTGTTCAGGTCAGCCAGGATGTCGCAGATCCAGCCGGCCAGCACTTTGCACTCGGCTTGCTTGAAGCCGCGAGTAGTCACAGCCGGGGTACCGAAGCGCAGGCCGGAAGTGACGAACGGCGAGCGTGGATCGTTTGGCACGGAGTTCTTGTTCACGGTGATGAACGCTTTGCCCAGAGCGGCGTCGGCGTCTTTACCGGAGATGTCCTGCTTGATCAGCGACAGCAGGAACAGGTGGTTCTTGGTACCGCCCGAAACCACGTCGAAACCGCGCTCGATGAACACTTCGGCCATGGCCTGGGCATTCAACACCACTTGTTCCTGGTAAGCCTTGAACTCAGGCTGCAGCGCTTCCTTGAAGCAGATCGCTTTAGCCGCGATCACGTGCTCCAGCGGGCCACCCTGGGCGCCAGGGAATACTGCGGAGTTCAGCTTCTTCTCGATGTCGGCGTTGGCGCGCGCCAGGATCAGGCCGCCACGTGGACCGCGCAGGGTCTTGTGCGTGGTGGTGGTCACGACGTCAGCGAAAGGCACCGGGTTCGGGTAGACGCCAGCGGCGACCAGACCGGCTACGTGAGCCATGTCGACGAACAGGTAAGCGCCGACTTTGTCAGCGATTTCGCGGAAGCGCGGGAAATCGAGGATCTGCGAGTAGGCAGAGAAACCGGCCACGATCATTTTCGGCTTGTGCTCAACCGCCAGACGCTCGACTTCGTCGTAGTCGATCAGGCCGTTGGCGTCGATGCCGTACTGCACAGCGTTGTACAGTTTGCCCGAGGAGGAAACGCTGGCGCCGTGGGTCAGGTGACCGCCGTGGGCCAGGCTCATGCCCAGAATGGTGTCGCCACCTTGCAGCAGAGCCAGGTAAACAGCGGCGTTGGCTTGCGAACCGGCGTGCGGCTGAACGTTGGCGTAATCGGCGCCGAACAGCTCTTTGGCGCGGTCGATGGCCAGTTGTTCAACGATGTCGACGTACTCGCAACCACCGTAGTAACGCTTGCCTGGGTAGCCTTCAGCGTACTTGTTGGTCAGGACCGAGCCTTGAGCTTCCATCACCGCTGGGCTGGTGTAGTTTTCCGAAGCGATCAGCTCAATGTGTTCTTCCTGGCGCTGAGCTTCTTGCTCCATGGCGGCAAAAAGGTCGGCGTCGTACTTGGCAATAGTCAAATCACGGCTGAACATGGCGGTCCTCAAGGATCGGGGGCAGAAAAGGGGGGCATTCTAACCCAATGGGTTTTGGATGGCATATGAAACGACATCATGTCGCAGACAAGTGGCGTTCATGACAGATGTGCGGTGCTTTTGCTGGCCCCATCGCTGGCAAGCCAGCTCCCACAATGTCTGGGTTTCAGCCCGAGAATATTGATCCACAGCAAGTCCCTGTGGGAGCTGGCTTGCCAGCGATGGCCGCGCCGCAGGACTTCAGTCGAACATGAACAGCGCATCATTACTGAACTGCGCTTCAAAGCGGCTCGCCGGCATCGGTCGCCCGAACAGATACCCCTGAACCTCATCGCAACCATGCTCACGCAGGAAGTCCAGTTGCTCATGGGTCTCCACACCCTCGGCGATTACCGCCAGATTCAGGCTGTGCGCCATCGCGATGATCGCCCGGGCGATCTGCGCGTCCTGCTCACCCGACGGCAAGCCATCGACAAACGTGCGGTCGATTTTCAACACGTCGATCGGGAACTGCTTGAGGTAGTTCAGCGATGAGTAACCGGTGCCGAAGTCATCGACCGCAATGCTCAGGCCAAGGTTTTTCAGGCCGGCGAGAATCTGCATCGCCTCGCTGACTTCGCGCATCAGGATACTTTCGGTCAGCTCCAGTTCCAGGCACGCCGGCGGCAGGCCGGTTTCGCGCAGGATCGTGGCGATCCGCGTGCCGAGTTGGCCATCGGAGAACTGTCGCGCCGAAATGTTTACCGACACCTTCGGCACGCGCACACGGTTCTGGTGCCAGGTCTTCAGTTGACGGCAGGCCTCGCTGATCACCCAATCGCCAACGTCCACCACCAGCCCGAGTTCTTCGAGCACCGGAATGAAATCCCCCGGCGGCACCAAGCCACGACGCGGGTGACGCCAGCGCAGCAGCGCTTCGGCACCGGTCAGGCGTTTGCCGTCGCCACTGAATTGCGGTTGGTAATACAGGACGAATTCGTCTTGTTCCAAGGCGTGGCGCAAATCGCTTTCCAGCTCCAGACGCTCCAGCGCACTGGCGTTCATGTCGGCCTGATAGAACTGGAAGTTGTTCTTGCCGCGTTCCTTGGCGTGGTACATCGCGGTGTCGGCGTTCTTCATCAACTGACTGAGTTCGTTGCCATCCTGCGGACTCAGGGCAATGCCGATACTCGCTGTGACAAAGAACTCGCGGCCTTCGAGCACGAACGGCCGCACCAGGCTGCCAAGAATCTGCTCGGCGACATGAATCGCCCGGTTCAGCGCCATCTCACGGCTGGATCGATGTTGCAGCAGCAAGGTGAATTCGTCGCCGCCCATACGCGCCACGGTGTCGTCATCGTCGACGCAAGCGAGCAGGCGCGTGGCCATGTCTTTCAACATGCGGTCGCCGGCGGCGTGACCGAGGGAGTCGTTGATCGGTTTGAAACGGTCGAGGTCGAGGAACATCAGCACCACCCACGACTTCTGTCGCTCGGCCGATTGCAGCGCCGTGTGCAGGCGATCCTGGAACAGCGTGCGGTTCGGCAAATGCGTGAGGGCGTCGTAGTAGGCGAGGCGGTGAATGCGCTGTTCGCTGGCCTTGCGCTCGCTGATGTCGCTGAAGAAACACACATAACTGGCCAGATCGCCTTCGTCGTCGAGCACCGCGGTGATGCCGACCCACGCCGGGTAATGCTCGCCATTACGCCGCTTCATCCAGACTTCGCCCTCCCAGGTGTTGTGCTGGTGCAATTGCTTGAGCACGTAACGCAGGTGCGCGTCCTGTTGTTCGTCGACGGTGAGCATGTTCGGCAACTGGTCGAGCACTTCGCTCACCGCGTAACCGCTGACCCGACTGAACGCTTCGTTGGCCTGAACGATGTAGCCGGCCGGGTCGGTGATCAGAATCGCCGAGGTCGAGTGCTCGAAAACCGTGGCGGCCATGCGCAAGTCTTTCTCGGCGCGACGTTGCTGGCTGATGTCGCGACCGACACCGAGTACGCCTTCGAATGCACCATGCTCGTCCCACACCAGTACCAGACGCAGCTCGATCGGGATCTTGCGGCCATCGGCGCGCAGGCAGTCGAACAGGAACAATTGCGTCTGCACCTGGCTGCGCAGCAGCGCCAGTTGCTCGGGCTTGTCGAGCGCCTTGCTGACGCGATCCATCAGCGTGTAGATGCCGCTCAGTTGTTGCGGGTTGGCGATGGTCGATTGCCAGCCGTTCTGGAAAATCCACTCGGCGTCGTAGCCCAGCACGGCTTGCACCGACGGGCTGACGTAGTTCAGCGAGAGCTTGCTGTCGGTGGAGAAGATCACGTCGCTGATGCTTTCGGCGAGCATGCGATAACGCTGCTCACTGTCGCGCAGGGACTCGCTGGCCTCGATCTGTTCGGTGATGTCCTTGGCCACACCGATGATCCGCGTGACCTGATCATGTTTGTCGCGGGCCAGTGCCTGTTCACGAATGTCGAAACGCCGCCATTTGCCATCGCGATGACGGAAGCGCAGCTGACATTGCAGCAGTTGGCTGTAACCGGCGTGACGCTGCAACTGCCGCGAACGATGGTAGTAATCGGCATCTTCGGGGTGCAGGAGGATTTCCCAGAAGTACTCGCCCATCTGGTGCAGTTCGGTGCGGTTGTAACCGAGCGTCTGGCCGAGGTGGTGGTTGCTGAAAATCATCCGCTGGCTGATCACGTCCTGCACGTACAGATGATCCGGCACGGTGCGCACCACGTCCGACCAGAAGCCTTCGCGCTCCAGCAGCGACAGCTCGATGAGCTTGCGACTGGTGATGTCGTTGATGCTGAGGATCACCGCTTTATAGTCGTGCTGCTCGTGCGGCAGGCGCAACACCATCCATAGATGCTGGTCGCGGCCATTGATGTCCGGCAGTTTGATTTCCAGTTCCAGCTGTTTCTGCTGCTGCAACACCGCGTCGAGCACCTGGTTGCCGATCGCGCACTGGCGATGCGGATGGCCATCGATCAACAGTTGCCAGGCGTGTTCGCAGGAATTGACGTTGAGCAGTTGCAAGGCCACCTGATTGACCTCGGTGACGCGCAGTTCCTGAAGCAATTGTTGGCGTTGCGCCGGTTGGTCGAGCCAGGCCTTGAGCTGATCGCTGGTCTGGATCTGGGCTTTTTCGAACACCTGCTTGAGCCCGGACAGATCAAGCACGCACAAGGCGACGCCGGTGCCTTCGAAAATGTCCTGATAACGCCGGCGCCCTTCATGCAACTGGCGCTGGCGGCGGCGCATGTTCAACAGCGCGATCACTGGCAGCAGCGAGAAGGCCAGGCCCAACAGGCATTTGCCGATGAACGCCGGCAGCAATTCTTCCAGCACGCGCTGGCGGTCGAACAGGCCGCGCAATTGCCAGTCGCTGCTGCTCAGCGGCACGGTCAGCACGGTGTTGGCCAGATCGTCCGGGGTCAGTACGCCAGGCTTTGCCGATGGCAGCGCCTCGTCGCGGCTGATGATCTGATGGTTGATGCGGTTCTCCACCAGCCACAGCGGGCGCAGGCCGGTTTCACCCTGTTTGGTCAGCGAATCGAAGAAGGTCGGGGTCAGGCGCAACGCCCAATAGCCACGCGTGCTGCCGCTGGCCTGATGCAGCAACAGATGCACCACTGCGCCGTCGTCGGCGTTGCTGAAATAATGCGCCTGCGCACGGCTGCGGCGGACCAGTTCGGTGAGGTAGTCGGCGTCGTGGCTGTCGGCGGCGCTGTCGCTGAGGATGCGCCCGGACGGGCTGAGCAACGCCATGCTGCGCAGATCCGGCAGCGACTGCTGAAGTTTGCGCAGCAGCGCCTGCTGTTCGTCGGCAGTTTGCGGTTGCTCGACGATCGGTAGCAGATTGAGGGCGATTTGCGCGTTCAGCGCCATGTTCAGGCTGACCTGCGAGGCGAGGTCGGCGGTGTAGTCGATGGTGTACTGACGCTGGTTTTTCTGGGTTTCGCGCAATTGATCGAGCAGTTGCCAGAACAGCAATGCCAGCAACAAAAGCACGAGGGTTGCCAGCGCTCCCTTTAATGTCCCGCGCAGGGGCGAGCCGGGCGCCGGTTGGGTGCTGCTCACAGAGGCTGGCGGAGTGACATTGGACAAGCTGTAATCCTGCGGTTTGGCTGGACTGGCGCGACGTGCACTATAAGCCGGACGCCCAAAGGGCGGCTAGCATGCCTTGAGTTGTGGCGAAGTGCCAGCCCCGCTCGGCTGGACTGCCACTGGTCAATCAGGTAGCTTTGCCGGTTACGCGGGAGCGTTCCAGCTCCTAGACTCAGACTTTTTCAGCGCGCACGCATTGATAACCATCAAGTGAACGACGCGCATGGTCTGGCCGGGCATCGCCCGCGCTGCAATCATTCATCTGTCACTGACCCAAGGTTCTCCATGGCTCAATACGTCTTCACCATGCATCGGCTGGGCAAAGTTGTTCCGCCGAAGCGGGAAATTCTCAAAAACATTTCGCTGTCGTTCTTCCCCGGCGCCAAGATCGGCGTACTCGGCCTCAACGGTTCGGGTAAGTCCACGCTGCTGAAAATCATGGCCGGCGTCGACACCGAGTTCGAGGGCGAAGCCCGTCCGATGCCGGAACTGAACATCGGTTATCTGCCGCAAGAGCCGCAACTTGACCCCACCAAGACTGTACGTGAAGTGGTCGAGGAAGCGGTCAGCGTGATCAAGAACGCTCAGGCGCGCCTGGACGAGGTCTACGCGGCTTACGCTGAAGAAGATGCCGACTTCGACAAACTGGCTGCCGAGCAAGCCAAACTCGAAGCGATCCTGCAAGCCAGCGACGGTCACAACCTTGATCGTCAACTGGAAGTCGCCGCCGACGCGCTGCGTCTGCCAGCGTGGGACGCCAAGGTCGAATTCCTCTCCGGTGGTGAAAAACGTCGTGTGGCCCTGTGCCGCCTGCTGCTGTCCGCCCCGGACATGCTGCTGCTCGACGAACCAACCAACCACTTGGACGCCGATTCCGTTGCGTGGCTGGAGCACTTCCTGCACGACTTCCCGGGCACTGTGGTAGCGATCACGCACGACCGTTACTTCCTCGACAACGTCGCCGGCTGGATTCTGGAACTCGACCGCGGCGCGGGCATTCCATACGAAGGCAACTACTCGGGCTGGCTCGAAGCCAAGTCCGATCGTCTGGCCGCTGAATCCAAGCAGCAGTCGGCGCACGAAAAAGCCATGAAAGAAGAACTGGAGTGGGTGCGCAAAGGCGCCAAAGCCCGCCAGTCGAAATCCAAGGCACGTCTGCAACGCTTCGAAGAAATGCAATCGCAGGAATTCCAGAAGCGCAGCGAAACCAACGAGATCTACATCCCGGCCGGTCCACGCCTGGGCGACAAGGTCATCGAATTCAAGAACGTCACCAAGGGTTACGGCGATCGCGTGTTGATCGACAACCTGTCGTTCTCGATGCCGAAGGGCGCCATCGTCGGCGTGATCGGCGGTAACGGTGCCGGTAAGTCGACCCTGTTCCGCATGTTGATGGGCAAGGAACAACCGGATTCGGGCAGCATCGAAGTCGGCGAAACCGTGCAACTGGCCTGCGTCGATCAGAGCCGCGATGACCTGGATGGCAGCAAGACTGTGTTCCAGCAAATCTCCGACGGTTCCGACCAGATCCGCATCGGCAACTACGAGATCCCGTCGCGTACCTACGTCGGTCGCTTCAACTTCAAGGGCGGCGATCAGCAGAAGTTCGTCAAGGACCTGTCCGGTGGTGAACGCGGTCGTCTGCACCTGGCGCTGACCCTGAAGGAGGGTGGCAACGTCCTGCTGCTCGACGAACCGTCCAACGACCTCGACGTTGAAACCCTGCGTTCGCTGGAAGAAGCCCTGCTGGACTTCCCGGGCGCCGCGATTGTGATCTCTCACGATCGGTGGTTCCTTGACCGTGTGGCGACACACATCCTGGCGTACGAAGACGACTCGCAAGCGATCTTCTTTGAAGGTAACTACACCGAGTACGAAGCGGATCGCAAGAAACGCCTCGGCGAAGCGGCTGCCCAGCCACACCGGGTACGTCACAAGAAACTGGCCTGATTCGGGTTGGTTGCATAAAGAGCGGAGCCTTCGGGCTCCGTTTTTTTTTGCCCGGTTTTTTTCAGGGGAACCGAGGTGGATTCATCGCTGGCAAGCCAGCTCCCACAGGGATTGTGTTATGTCCGGATTGTGTGAGCGCCGCTAAAACTGTGGGAGCTGGCTTGCCAGCGATGGCGGTGTAACTGTTGGTGCATTAATCAAATTTGTTCTCCCCATTCAGGTGCAAATCAGCGCCAAAAACCAGCCGGATTTATATCTTGTGCACCATTTAATTTCATAACTGCGACATTTTGCTCTGTTCCTGTGCGCATTTCGTTTGTTACAGTCCGGCCCAATCTCCTCCAACGACAATAAATTTGCCGAGACTTTTGCCATGATCGAATCCGTCGAATCCTTCCTTGCCCGTCTGAAAAAACGCGACCCGGATCAGCCCGAATTCCACCAGGCCGTCGAAGAAGTACTGCGCAGCTTGTGGCCGTTTCTCGAAGCCAATCCGCACTACCTGACGTCGGGGATTCTCGAGCGCATCTGCGAGCCGGAGCGTGCCGTGGTGTTCCGCGTGTCGTGGGTCGACGATCAGGGCAAAGTCCAGGTCAATCGCGGTTTCCGCATCCAGATGAACAGCGCCATCGGCCCGTACAAGGGCGGCTTGCGTTTCCATCCGTCGGTGAACCTGGGCGTGCTGAAATTCCTCGCCTTCGAACAGACCTTCAAAAACTCCTTGACCTCGTTGCCCATGGGCGGCGGCAAGGGCGGTTCCGACTTCGATCCGAAGGGCAAGAGCGACGCCGAAGTCATGCGTTTCTGTCAGGCATTCATGAGCGAGTTGTATCGCCACATCGGCGCCGACGTTGACGTGCCGGCCGGTGATATCGGCGTCGGTGCGCGCGAGATCGGTTTCCTCTTCGGCCAGTACAAACGCCTCAGCAACCAGTTCACCAGCGTGCTGACCGGCAAAGGCATGACCTATGGCGGCAGCCTGATTCGTCCGGAAGCCACCGGTTTCGGCTGCGTGTATTTCGCGGAAGAAATGCTCAAGCGTCGCGGGCAGACCGTGGAAGGCAAACGCGTAGCGATCTCCGGTTCCGGCAACGTGGCGCAATACGCCGCGCGCAAGGTCATGGATCTGGGCGGCAAGGTGATTTCGCTGTCCGACTCCGAAGGCACGCTGTATTGCGAGGCTGGCCTGAGCGAAGAGCAGTGGTCGGCGCTGCTGGAGCTGAAAAACGTCAAGCGCGGGCGCATCAGCGAACTGGCGACAGCGTTTGGTCTGGAATTCCGCGCCGGTCAGTTGCCGTGGTCACTGCCGTGCGACATCGCGCTGCCGTGCGCCACGCAGAACGAGCTAGACGCCGAAGCCGCCCACGCCCTGCTGCGCAATGGCTGTGTGTGCGTGGCTGAAGGCGCAAACATGCCGACCACGCTGGAGGCTGTGGATATCTTTATCGAGGCTGGCATTCTTTTCGCGCCGGGCAAGGCATCCAACGCCGGGGGCGTGGCGGTGAGCGGTCTGGAGATGTCGCAGAACGCCATGCGTCTGCTGTGGACGGCGGGTGAGGTGGACAGCAAGCTGCACGCGATCATGCAGTCGATCCACCACGCTTGCGTGCATTACGGCGAAGAAAATGGGCAGATCAATTACGTCAAAGGCGCGAACATCGCCGGTTTCGTCAAAGTCGCCGACGCAATGCTCGCGCAGGGTGTGGTTTAAGCCGGTTCGATGCGGATTACTTCGATCACTTGATCGCCGGCGGGGCGCTGCCACAGCACCTCGTCGTTGAGTCGGGCACCAAGCAGGGCGCGCCCCAGCGGTGAGCCCCAATTGATCAGGCCCTTGCTCGCATCGGCCTGATCTTCGCCGACCAGTTGCACGCGGTGTTCGGTGTCGTGCTCATCGGCATAGGTCACCCAACTGCCGATCTGCACTTTGTCTCTGGACGTTGCGGCGACGGCGACTTGGGCGCTGCTCAAGCGCTGATTGAAATAACGCAAATCCCTTTGCAGATCGGCCAGCCGTTGCTTATCGGCCTGCTCACCTTTGGCCGATTGTTCTGCGTGTTGGGTTTGCAGTTTGGCGACTTTTGCCTGCAACTGCGCCAAGCCTTGTGACGTGACGTAATTGGGCTGCTCACTGACCTGCCGTTCAACCGGTTGATCGGCTTGTGCGGCGGCGTTGTCTTCGTTGACGAAAGCACGGCTCATGGGTTCCTCCTCGTATGAGGTTTGGGCCATGCTCGCAGGCATTTGGTTTCACTGGATGTCTGGGAGCGACCTAGGGCGAGCGATAAGCCCGCCCGGCGTCCTGATCTTTCTGTTGCTGCCACGCGCGCTCGCGCTCGTCCCAATGTTCGTTGCGGTAGTCGTCGCGATCCTTGTTTTCGAGCATCGCCTGACACTGACGAAAGCCGTCGGTCCAGCCGTCGGCGTATTGCTTGTCCTTGAGATAACGCGGGACGTTCTTGCGGAACTCGCCGCTGATCGAACCGGCGGCCTGGCGCCCGCTGACGCAACCATCATCAAAACCGTCGGCGAAGGCCGGTGGATAACCTTTGGCGATCAAATCATCGTGGGTCGACTGGCAACCGCCCAGCAACAGCAAAACACCCAACACACCCGCACACCGCCACATCGCACTCTCCCGAGCCGGTTGTCCGGCTTATGGGGAAAGTCTAGAAGGTGATTCGTTGGTGGGGTGTGAAAGAAAGATCAAAAGATCGCAGCCTGCGGCAGCTCCTACATGAGCGCGCGATCCCTGTAGGAGCTGCCGCAGGCTGCGATCTTTTAATAGTGATACCACTTCACCTCAAGCATGACTTCCGTTTCCGGCGTCGCCAGATGACTGAACTCACGCTGCGCACTCAAGCGCAAACCAAGATTGCGCGACAACTCCCACTGCTGATTCAGACTCAAACTGCGCCGCACTTCGCCGTTGAAGAAGTAATCGCCCTTGGCCTCCAGGCTGAGGTTGCCCAACGGGTTTTTCCACAAAACGCCGGTATTGAAACCGCCTGCGGGAGAAACAAACTCGGCGAAATCATTGTTGTGTTCCACCCGCACGGTGCCGAGGGCAAAACCCAGCACATCGTCGCCCAGCGCCCACGTGCCGCCACCGCCACCATTCACATGGCTGACCAGCGTCTCATCATCATGCTTGCCCGGTACGCGCTCAAGGCCACCGGTGACTTGCCACGACAACGGCTGCAACAACTCGTTGCGTGGTGTCAGCGAGCGAATCGTCGCCAGATCCAGTTGCTGGAACTGCCAGTGATTGCCCTCGTACTGACGCAGCTTCATCTGCAGGATTTCAATCTGCGCGCCGAGCGGGAAGCTCTCGGCGTTGTCGTTGAGATCGTGATAGGCCATGCGCAAGCCGTACTCGCCGAACGCACGATCGCCGCGGGTGCCGAGACCGGCCTGCCAGGTGCGCGATTCGTGACCGTCTTCCGGCAGGCCAGGTTGCGGAATTTGCAGATCGGGTGCCGGGTTTTTGTTGATCGCCCGCAGCAGTTCGAAGCTCCGTTGGGCTCGCTGCGGGTCGCGTTCCTGACCATTGGCGCGGTAGCGTTCGAGGCGATACGCCGCGTCGATGATCAACGCCTGACGATCGCGGGGCAGGGCCTTGAACGTCGGTTCTTGCAACACTTGTTGATCGGCGCTGACTTTCAGCACCCAATCCTGTTCTTCACCCGTCAAAGGCTCGGCGCGACTCAGCAACTCACGTTCGCGCGAAGGGCGGTATTCGATACTTTCCACCAGCCCGGCTTCTTTCACCGCTTTCACGGTGTCAGTAGGAATCGCGGTCAGCGGGAATTGCTCGGTCAGGCGCAGGCTAGGCCGTGCTACTTGCAGCAGTTCGAGCAAACGGTACGAGCAGTTTTCATCGAAGAAGAAATAGTCGAACTGAATCTGCTTCAGCTCCCACACATGCTCGACCATGCGCGCGGTTTCTTCTTGCGTCAGATTGAGCCGGTATTCCCACAAATCGCGGTTTTCCAGGCTGCGGTATTCGGAGAGTTTTTCCTGATACGGCACCAGTGCGAACAGGCCCGGATAGCCGCCCATCAAGCCCTTCCAGGCGTAGAGAATGCTGTTGTCCGAGCCTTCGATGTAGGCGCCGAAGTTGATCGCGTAACTGAGCAGCGAGGTCTTGTCGGCCTGCACGTCAGCCTGATCGATACGCAGCAGGGTGTGGCCGAACATCGATGACGGACTGTTCAAATAAGCCGCCGGGAAGATCATCACCGCGCTGTGCGGCGAGACGTCCTTGATCCATTTTTTGTACTCGGCGCACTCAGGTGTCGGCAGATCATTCAGCTTGAGCTGCGCTTTCAGCCAGCGAGTGCGCGCTGGGTAAACGCATTGCGCATGCTGCTCGCCGAGACTGGCCGGGGCGTACAGCGCTTGCACGGTGGCCGCCAGTTCGTGATCGGGATGTTCATTGCCATCGGGCGCAAGAAAGAATTTCTTGTCGCTGACATAGCTGCGCCAGCCGCCGAGTTTGGCAGTTTCGTAGTGACCGAGGGAAATCCAGAAGCGATCGTTGGCCAGTTGCTGCAAACGTTGAGGGTCGATATGTGGCGCGGCGGACAGCGGGGCGCAGACACAGAGCGCCAGCCAGGCAAGGCGTTTGAGCATAAGTGGCAACTTAAGTCGAAAGAAAATAAAACCCGGATCGGGGGTCAACACTCCACCCTGTGGCGAGGGGATTTATCCCCGTTGGGCAGCGAAGCGGCCCCAAAACCTGTATCCCCAATGCACCAGCTATACCGCATGCACAGGTTCACGACTGCTGCGCAGCCGAACGGGGATAAATCCCCTCACCACAGGTTCAGCGTCACGGTGGAATCACTGCATAAAAAACAAAACCCGCTCCCCGAAGGAAGCGGGCAGAGGTCGAGCTTATGCCTGAGTTGCGTACTTGGCCAGACGAGGATCCGATTTCAGTACGGCCAGGGTGTTGGTATGCACGTCTTCAGCGGTCACGTCAGCCTTGCTGAAGATCTGCTGGAAGTGCTCGTGAGTCACGGCAGCGAAATGCGCGCGATCTTCCGGCGCCACGCCCAGTACCACGGCATAAGTCGTCAGCGCTTCGCCGTTGCCTTTGGCCATGTCTTCGGACAGCTCGTTCATCATGCCATTCATGGCAAACCAGGATTTGCCGCCGTAGGTCAGCGACGCGTTGGTCGAGCAACCGTTGGTGCCGGAAGTCATACCAAACGTGGCGTTACCGGAAGTGCCGTTGGTGGTGGAAGCGAGGAAGTGTGCCGGGGTGCCACGCTGACCTTCGAACAGCATGTTGCCCCAACCGCAATCCGGGCCGCCTGGAGCTTGCGCCATTGCGTTGATGGATACAGCGGTGAAGAGAGTACCGAGAAGAATCCGTTTCATAGCTTTTATCTCTTTATGTGCATACCAATGGACAGGGTTCTGGCCCCCCAAGCTCTGTACGAAACAGATCAAAACGAAGCCAGTGGGCCGGTATTAGTTCCAGCCGCGCAGTTTGGAGTTTAGGCACGTTCCAGGGGTTCCGTGGTTTTTTGCAAAATATTTGGAATAAACCCCGGTTTCCGGGGGCGCGCCGCAGGGTTGGCCGGTTGTCTATGCTTTGTCACATGGCGCGCCTTGCCAGTGGGGCACGGGCAGCGCCAGAATGCCGCTATCTGCCCCGCCTGATTGTTAAGGAAGCCCGATGCCTGATCCTGTTGCTGCCAGCTTGCGTCTTGCGCCCGAAGCGCTGACCCGTCCGTTTTCCGCTGAACAGTTCAGCTTCACTACCACCAATGATCTGGAGCCCTTTCGCGGTGTGCTCGGCCAGGAACGCGCGGTCGAAGCCTTGCAGTTCGGTGTGGCGATGCCACGCCCCGGTTACAACGTCTTTGTCATGGGCGAGCCCGGCACCGGCCGGTTCTCGTTCGTCAAACGCTACCTGAAGGCCGAAGGCAAACGCCTGCAGACCCCGGCGGACTGGGTCTATGTGAACAATTTCGATGAGCCGCGCGAACCCCGCGCGCTGGAGTTGCCGTCCGGCACCGCTGCTTCGTTCATCGGTGACATCAACGGTTTGATCGACAACCTGCTGGCGACGTTTCCGGCAGTCTTCGAGCATCCGTCCTACCAGCAAAAGAAAAGCGCCATCGACCGCGCTTTCAACCAGCGCTACGACAAGGCCCTCGACATCATCGAGCGTCTGGCCCTGGAAAAAGACGTCGCCCTCTATCGCGACAGCAGCAACATCGCCTTCACGCCGATGCTCGACGGTAAAGCGCTGGACGAAGCTGAATTCGCCCAGTTGCCGGAAGCTGATCGTGAGCGTTTCCACGAAGACATCTCCGGTCTCGAAGAGCGTCTGAACGAAGAACTCGCCAGCCTGCCGCAATGGAAGCGTGAGTCGAACAATCAGCTGCGTGCGCTTAACGAAGAAACCATTACCCTGGCGCTGCAGCCGTTGCTGTCGCCGCTGTCGGAGAAGTACGCCGAGAACGCTGCGGTGTGCGGTTACCTGCAAGCGATGCAGGTGTACCTGCTGAAAACCGTGGTCGAGCAGTTGGTTGACGACAGCAAGACCGACGCCGTGGCGCGCAAGCTGCTGGAAGAGCAATACGCGCCAAGTCTGGTGGTCGGTCATCCGGTGAGCGGCGGTGCGCCAGTGGTGTTCGAGCCGCACCCGACTTACGAAAACCTCTTCGGCCGTATCGAATACACCACCGATCAGGGCGCGCTCTACACCACTTATCGCCAGTTGCGTCCGGGTGCCTTGCACCGCGCCAACGGCGGTTTCCTGATTCTTGAAGCGGAAAAAATGCTCAGCGAGCCGTTCGTATGGGACGCGCTGAAACGCGCCCTGCAATCGCGCAAGCTGAAAATGGAATCGCCGCTGGGCGAGATGGGCCGTTTCGCCACCGTGACCCTCAACCCGCAGCACATTCCGTTGCAGGTCAAAGTCATCATCATCGGTGCGCGCTCGCTGTACTACACGCTGCAAGATCTCGATCCGGACTTCCAGGAGATGTTCCGCGTTCTCGTTGATTTCGACGAAGACATCCCGATGGTCGACGAGAGCCTGGAGCAATTCGCCCAGTTGCTGAAAACCCGCACATCGGAAGAAGGCATGGCGCCACTGACTGCCGATGCGGTGGCGCGTCTGGCGACGTACAGCGCACGGCTGGCCGAGCACCAAGGGCGTTTGTCGGCGCGTATCGGCGACCTGTTCCAACTGGTCAGCGAAGCGGATTTCATCCGGCATCTGGCCGGCGATGAGATGACCGACGCCGGCCACATTGAACGCGCCCTGAAAGCCAAAGCCACGCGCACCGGACGTGTGTCGGCGCGGATTCTCGACGACATGCTCGCCGGGATCATCCTCATCGACACCGATGGTGCGGCAGTCGGCAAGTGCAACGGGCTGACCGTGCTCGAAGTCGGTGATTCGGCGTTTGGTGTGCCGGCGCGGATTTCCGCCACGGTGTATCCGGGCGGCAGTGGCATCGTCGACATCGAGCGTGAGGTCAACCTTGGTCAGCCGATCCACTCCAAAGGCGTGATGATCCTCACCGGGTATCTGGGCAGCCGTTACGCGCAGGAATTCCCGCTGGCGATTTCCGCGAGCATCGCGCTGGAGCAATCCTACGGTTACGTCGATGGCGACAGTGCGTCGCTGGGCGAGGCGTGCACGCTGATTTCGGCGCTGTCGAAAACCCCGCTCAAGCAGTGCTTCGCGATCACCGGTTCGATCAACCAGTTTGGTGAAGTGCAAGCGGTCGGCGGGGTCAACGAGAAGATCGAAGGCTTCTTCCGTCTCTGTGAGGCGCGCGGACTGACGGGCGAGCAGGGCGCAATCATTCCGCAGGCCAACGTCGCCACGCTGATGCTCGATGAGAAGGTATTGGCGGCGGTGCGTGCCGGGCAGTTCCACGTTTACGCGGTGCGTCAGGCGGATGAAGCGTTGAGCCTGCTGGTCGGCGAACCGGCCGGTGAGCCGAACGCCGACGGTGAATTCCCGGAAGGCAGTATCAACGCGCGGGTGGTCGAGCGCTTGCGCGACATCGCCGAGATGATCAGCGAAGAAGACCTCAAGGAAGCCGAGAAAGAGCTGGCCCAAGAGGCATTAGCCGAAGCCAAACCTGCCTGAACCTGAACGCGGTCAAACTGTAGGAGTGAGCCTGCTCGCGATAGCGGAGTGTCAGTCGGCGAATGAGTTGCCTGACACACCGCCATCGCGAGCAGGCTCACTCCTACATTTGCTTTGTGGTGATCTGCAGGGAGCTCGCCACAACTCTGGCGTCAATATTCACACAATGACCATTCGGCGCCTTCTGGTTCTATCCAGCTTGCGCAACGTACTTTTCTTCTATTCTCAGCTCAAGGATATCGACAGTATCACTGGATCGAGCCAGTCCCCCCGTGGGGGCTGAATACCGGCTTCACCGAGGGTCGCCGCCATGTCGCGCAACCTCTGTCTCACCCGTCAGTGCCTGGGTCTGGTGACCCGTATCGAATGCGCCATCAAGCCGTTGGCCGGCGATAACGGCATGTGGACGCTGCTCTTCGCCGCCGGCATGGCCGGCGAACAACCTTCCGCGATCAAAGCCCAAGGCCCGTTCCACGGCCCCGTAGCGGCGGAGTCGATTCTCGACACCATCGTTGAAAGCCTGACTTTGCACGGCTACGAACTGGCCGACGATCCGCAGATCTGGAGCCTGCACCTGCAAGCCCAATTACGGCAAATCAACGGAGGCCGCAGCCGCGCCCTCAATTAATACCTGCCGATGTAGGAGCTGCCGCAGGCTGCGATCTGTTGATCTTGCTCTTCAAGGGGCAGTATCAGGCACCTGCGCCTTATCGAGTTTGACCTCAAAGCCGTATTGCACGGTGGCGAGGTCGGTTCGCTGATAGGTTTCCACGTGAGTCGGACGGCCGTAGAAGTAATGCACGCCGAACAACGCCGGGCCTTCTGCGCTCGCGTCGTGGCTGACCGAAAGAATCTGCTTGAGGTAATGGCCGCTGTCATCCTTGACGAAGAACCGCCATTCGTTGGGCGGAAACACCTTCAGATCGACCACCAACATGTTGTTCCGAATCTCCAGGCCTTTGGGCAACGCCTTGGCGTCGTAGGCTTGCTTGGCCACCGTCGCGAGAAACAACGGCATTGAACCGACGGCAATCGCCGGGGTTTCCGGAAAAAGGTTCAGGTCGTAAGTGATGGTCGCGCGTAACGGATCGACCTGATAAGCCTCGGGCGGCAGTTCTATCGGCTCGTCGAGCTTGCCGTTATGTTTTTCGGTGAAGAACGTCACCGGGCTTTCGCCGGGATTGAAGTCGTCGCCGAGCAATTCATCATTGAAGGTGCGGCGGTGAGAGAACTCGATACGCGCGGCGCTCGGATCCTCCACCGATTGGTGGATACGAATGCCGGCCTTCAGTTGCTCCTCGGTCAGCGCCGCACCCTTGAGCCAGCTCGCGGCTTGATCGTCGTACACCACCACCGCCGGATCCAGCGGTTGAATGGCTTTTTCGGTGGTGTGCTGGTTGAAGGCGCGGATCGGCAGATCCAGGGTTTTACGGGTCACGGTGACGGAGGAGAAATCCAGTACGCTGACCTCCAGCGTCTCGATCGGCCCGTTGAAGTAAACCTTGTTGTAGCGTTTCGGGTGTTGTTGCTCAAACGTCTGCTGGTCGTCGCTCAGCTGTTTTTCCAGCGTATCGCTCCAGGTTTTCTGTTGCTGTAATTGCGCCAGTTGTTTCTCGTAGAACGCCACCTGCTCCGGGCTCTCGTTGATTGAACCGGCGCGAATCAGGTATTGCCCGGTCGTGTCGCGGGCCTGCACGATCATTGGATTAAGTTGCGCGCCGGCGACTTCCGGGGCCAGTGCCAGGCTGTTGCTGAATTCGACTTCGGCGTAGTTCTTTTCCAGCTTCAGCAGTTTGACGCTGAGGTTGTCGTTGGTGCGGGTCTGGCCGACATCCTTTTTTGTCAGGTCGAAGCTGTACAGGCGTCGTGGCGCGATGACCTCGACCTGGCCTTGCAGGCTGACCGGTTGCGGTAGGGTTTTCTTGTCGACGTTCAGGCCATCGATGAACGGGTAGGTCACGGTCAGGTCGTCGGGGTTGGTCACGTTGGAGCTGGACGGGCTGAGCTGAATGCCGGGGTCGGTTTCCGACCATTCCGGCTGATACGCGATGACCCGTTTGTTGCTCAACGTCACCGATTGCCATTCCACCCCGTGGGGAAACAGGAACCCGCCGGGAATGTTCAGGTTGAACGGGAACACCGGCTGCAGATCGGTGAGGTAATCCGAGCTGGCGTCCTTGTGCAGGACGAACAGACCGTTGACGAAGGTATCGACCAGCGCCTGCGGGGCAGGGTAGTGCTTGAGCACAGCGAGGGCGTCTTCGCCGTACTCGGTGCGCGGCGGATTGTCGTCGAGTTTGAGTTGGGCGCGCTCCAGTAACAGCAGCGAGCCGCCGAGCTCGGTGATGGCGTCCTTGAGCTTCGGATCGCCGATGGCGTCCAGCGATTGCTCAAACTGCGCGGTCTTTTCTTCCAGGCTCAGTGCGTGTTTCTCATCGCCGGGCGAGCAAGCGCCCAGCAACAAGGCCAAGCAGATTCCGGCCGTCGTTATCGGCAATCGCACATCCATTTCCACTCGTCCTGTCCACTGTCGCTGGGCTGTCAATGCTTTGGACACTAGCAGAAAAAAAATCACATACACACGCAGGTGGCGGATTTGCCGACGGTTTCTGGCTGTCACGAGGGGCTGATATACTCGCCGCCATTTCCGCCCCCTCTTGTGTGAGATTCAATGGAACGCTTTATCGAAAACGCAATGTACGCCTCGCGCTGGCTGCTGGCGCCGATCTATTTCGGGCTGTCCCTCGGGTTGCTGGCGCTGGCGCTGAAATTCTTCCAGGAAGTGTTCCATGTCATCCCCAATGTGTTCTCGATCGCCGAATCCGATCTGATTCTGGTGCTGTTGTCGCTGATCGACATGGCGCTGGTGGGTGGTTTGCTGGTGATGGTGATGATCTCCGGCTACGAGAACTTCGTCTCGCAACTGGACATCGATGAAGACAAGGAAAAGCTCAGCTGGCTGGGCACCATGGACTCTTCGTCGCTGAAGATGAAAGTGGCGGCCTCGATCGTGGCGATTTCATCGATCCACTTGCTGCGCATCTTCATGGATGCCAAGAACGTCGATCCCGAGCACCTGAAGTGGTACGTGATCATCCACATGACCTTCGTGCTCTCGGCCTGCGCAATGGGTTATCTGGACAAGGTCACCAAGCACTGATCACTGCCTGATCGCTGCAATCCACCGCCCGTCTGTTGCGAAACAGACGGGCGGTGTCGTTTGTGGCTTGTGCTTTGGCGTGCGCAGGCATATCCCTGTAGAGGTCCTGGCTCGCCACTGCGTGAGGTGCGTTCATGAATCTGCAAGAGTTGAATGCGTTTGCCATCGCCCGCAAGGTCGATGAGCTGAACCTGATCTCCATGGAAGGCGGGATATATTTGCTCGAAGCACGGATGCACGGAGCGGCGTATCCGTTGAGTGATCTCAAGGGCAACATGCTGACACTGCGTTCGGTCGAGCATGCGCGGGATTTGCTGCATGCCTTCCCGGTGCTGCCGTTCAACCTCGTACACACTTCGGTACACGATGAAATGTGTGGCCTGGGCGCCAGTGGCGAAGAAAGCCTGAAAGTGCCGCTGGCCTGGCGATCGGCCCTGTAGGCCTTGCGCGCCATCGCCTGAGCATCTGTGCTAGTCTGCTCGCCCTTTTGGTTCCGGGCGCGCCGGGACGCGCTGTGCACGCACGGCAAGTCTTGTGGCCGTCCGCACAGCGGAGCAGTGTCATGTCCGAAGTAAATCTGTCCACCGACGAAACCCGCGTCAGCTACGGCATCGGCCGTCAGCTGGGTGACCAGCTGCGCGACAACCCGCCACCGGGTGTTAGCCTGGACGCGATCCTGGCCGGCCTGACCGACGCCTTCGCCGGTAAGGAAAGCCGTGTGGGTCAGGAAGAAATGTCCGCCAGCTTCAAGGTTATCCGCGAAATCATGCAAGCCGAAGCGGCTGCCAAAGCTGAAGCCGCTGCTGGTGAAGGTCTGGCCTTCCTGGCTGAAAACGCCAAGCGTGACGGCATCACCACCCTGGCTTCCGGCCTGCAATTCGAAGTGCTGACTCAGGGCGAAGGCGCCAAGCCGACCCGTGAAGATCAAGTGCGTACGCACTACCACGGCACGCTGATCGACGGCACTGTGTTCGACAGCTCCTACGAGCGTGGCCAGCCAGCAGAATTCCCGGTTGGCGGCGTGATCGCCGGCTGGACCGAAGCCCTACAACTGATGAATGCCGGCAGCAAATGGCGTCTGTACGTGCCGAGCGAACTGGCTTACGGCGCTCAAGGCGTTGGCAGCATCCCGCCGCACAGCGTTCTGGTATTCGACGTCGAGCTGCTGGACGTTCTGTAATCCCGTGATCGTGTAGGAGCAAGGCTTGCCCGCGAAGGCGTCCGGTCAATCGACATCAATGTTGAATGAAAGACCGCTATCGCGAGCAAGCTCTGCTCCTACAGGGTTTGTGGCGTTTCTCATATTTCTATCTTGTGATGCAGTTCATGGGTCGGGCGCAATGCCCGGGCATAGCAGAACAGGAACAGATTGCGCACCAGCTCCTTGAGCACCAGTGGCTCGCTGGAATTCAGGCTGCTGACGTCCAGATCCCCTTGATCCTGCAGCTCATGCAGGGCTTCTTCTTCAAGCACCGCACAGACCTCACCGGTCTCCCGATGGAGGATTCTGAGGTAAGGGTGTGGACGATCCAGCCAGGCGTCGATCAAATAAGTCATGGTTCTCATCTCCATTGAAGGTGTTTGATGAGAATAATTCTTATTATCGAAATAGCAAGCGCCTATTGGCAGATTGTGATTTTTTCCGGGTAAAGATTGCGTAAGGTCAAAACGGCTGGCGTTTGGCTATTGCGTAGATTTATCGAGGTACGGCGGGGGAGGGTGGAACTCCATCCCACGGCTGGCGCGGGATGGATGACAGCAGAATCAGACTTTTCTGACGAACTCGGATTTGAGTTTCATCGGGCCGATGCCGTCGATCTTGCAGTCGATGTCGTGGTCGCCATCGCACAGGCGGATGTTCTTGACCTTGGTGCCGACCTTGACCACCAGCGAGGTGCCCTTGACCTTGAGGTCCTTGATCACGGTGATGGTGTCGCCGTCCTGCAGGACGTTGCCGACCGAATCTTTCTTTACGGTGTCATCGGCGGCCACTTCGGCTTCGCCACTGGCGGACCACTCGTGGGCGCACTCCGGGCATACCAGTTGGGTACCGTCTTCGTAGGTGTATTCGGAATTGCATTTCGGGCAGGGTGGCAACGTGCTCACTAAGGCTCCTTGGGGTGTGGGTCGCTAAAAGTCGCACATTATATAGGGTTTATCCGTTGGTGGCGCCAAAAGCAAAAAATCGCAGCCCGGCAGCCCTTGTAGGAGCTGCCGAAGGCTGCGATCTCTCGATCTTGCTTCAGCGCTATCAGTGCGTACGCGCGACCGCAAACTCACTCAGTTCAACCAGCGCATCCCGATATTCACTGGCCGGCAGCGCCTCAAGGCACTTGATCGCACGGGCCACGTAATCACGGGCCAGTTGCGCGGTGTACTCCAGCGAGCCCGAGGCCTCCACGGCAATGCGGATGCTTTCCAGGTCTTCGATCCCGCCTTTCTGGATCGCCTGGCGCACCAGTGCAGCCTGTTCCGGCGTGCCTTCACGCATGGTGTAGATCAGCGGCAGGGTCGGCTTGCCTTCGGCCAGGTCGTCGCCGACGTTCTTGCCCAGGGTTTCCGCGTCGCCCTTGTAGTCGAGCAGGTCGTCGACCAGCTGGAATGCCACGCCGAGGTGATCACCGAACGTGCGCAGCGCTTCGCTCTGCTCGGCGGTAGCACCGGCCAGCGCCGCAGCACTGTGGGTCGAAGCCTCGAAGAGCATCGCGGTTTTGCCGCGGATGACTTCCATGTAGGTTTCTTCAGTGGTGCTGGCGTCGCGCACCTTGGACAGTTGCAGCACTTCGCCTTCAGCGATGATGCGCGTGGCCTGGGACAGAATCTTCATCACCGGCATCGAGCCCAGTTCGACCATCATTTCGAACGAGCGCGAGTACAGGAAGTCGCCGACCAGCACGCTCGGGGCGTTGCCCCACATGGCGTTGGCGGTCGAGCGGCCACGGCGCATGCCGGACATGTCGACGACGTCGTCATGCAGCAGGGTCGCGGTGTGCAGGAATTCGATGGTGGCGGCCAACAGGCGCATGTCGTCGCCTTCGCGACCCAGTGCCTTGCCACACAACAACACTAATAAAGGACGCAGACGCTTGCCGCCGGCCGAGGTGATGTAATCGCCGATTTTCGATACCAGCGGTACTCGGGAAGTCAGCTGCTTCTTGATGATGCCGTCGACGGCGCTAAAATCGTCCGCCACCGCGCGGTAGAAAGCTTGGGGTTGCATCAGCGAGAGTCGCTCCAGAAGGGTTGCGCGGCATGCTAGGACCCCCATCCGGACCTGTCAAGGCGCGATGGACGGCTACTTGCAAGCCTGCGGCGCCTTGCGTACAATCGCGCACCCTGAACTTCCTGGGCAGCACCTGCCTTACGCAATTGCAACGGGCCTTCCAGCCTTATGCAGCCATGCCAGCCAATACCTCTTCTTATAAAGAGCTGGGTGAGCAGGATTATCGGAGAAATACCATGTCTTATGCAGTAATCGTTACTGGCGGCAAGCAGTACAAAGTCGCCCCAGGTGAATACCTGAAGATCGAAAAACTGGAAATCGCTACCGGCGAATCCGTTACCTTTGATCGCGTTCTGTTGGTTGCCAATGGCGACGACGTGAATATCGGCGCTCCAGTTGTTGCTGGCGCTACCGTTGTGGCTGAAGTGATCTCCCAAGGTCGTCACGATAAAGTCCGCATCATCAAGTTCCGTCGCCGTAAGCACCACATGAAGCGTATGGGCCACCGCCAGTGGTACACCGAGATCAAAATCACCGGTATTCAGGCTTAATTTCAGCCTAATTCCTCACTAGGAGAATTGACTCATGGCACACAAAAAAGCTGGTGGTAGTACCCGTAACGGTCGCGACTCAGAAGCCAAGCGCCTTGGCGTTAAGATGTATGGCGGCCAGAAAATCATTCCGGGCAACATCATCGTGCGTCAGCGCGGCACCCAATTCCACGCTGGCTACGGCGTTGGCATGGGTAAGGATCACACCCTCTTCGCGAAAATCGAAGGCGTGATCAAGTTTGAAGTAAAAGGCGCGTTCAACCGCCGTTACGTGAGCGTTGTCGCAGCTTAATTGCGCGATCGCTGGAAAAGCCCTGTCTCGCGACGGGGCTTTTTCGTTTGTGGGGTGAGTCTCTTGCAAAACTGTTTGTATGGGCTGTCGGCGTGCGATGCAGGTCGTGTTTTGGGGTCGCTGCGCTCATTTTTGCAAGAGTCTTATGTCTTGATTGTTTTTCGGCTCGTCCGTATGGCGAGAGGCGTTGGTTATGAAGTTTGTTGATGAAGTATCGATTCGCGTAAAGGCTGGTGACGGCGGCAATGGCGCCATGAGTTTCCGTCGGGAAAAATTCATCGAAAACGGTGGCCCAAACGGCGGTGATGGCGGTGATGGCGGTTCCATTTACATGATGGCCGACGAAAACCTCAACACCCTGGTCGACTACCGTTACACCCGGCACTTCGATGCCGAGCGTGGTTCCAACGGCGGCAGCACCGACTGCACCGGTAAAAAAGGCGAAGACCTGATCCTGCGCGTGCCGGTCGGCACCACGGTGATCGACTCCGCTACCCAGGAAGTCATCGGTGACCTGACCAAGGCTGGTCAGAAATTGATGGTTGTGCAGGGCGGCTGGCACGGTCTGGGCAACACCCGTTTCAAATCCAGTACCAACCGTGCACCGCGCCAGACCACGCCGGGCAAGCCGGGTGAGCAGCGCGACCTGAAACTGGAAATGAAAGTGCTGGCTGACGTCGGTCTGCTGGGCTTGCCGAACGCCGGTAAAAGTACCTTTATCCGTTCGGTATCGGCCGCCAAGCCGAAAGTTGCCGACTACCCGTTCACCACGTTGGTGCCGAACCTCGGTGTGGTCAGCGTCGACCGCTGGAAGAGCTTCGTCATTGCCGACATTCCGGGTCTGATCGAAGGTGCTTCCGACGGTGCCGGCCTGGGTATCCGCTTCCTCAAGCACTTGGCGCGTACGCGTCTGCTGCTGCATCTCGTCGATATGGCGCCGCTGGATGACACCAGCGCACCGGATGCGGCTGAGGTGATCGTCAACGAGCTGATCAAGTTCAGCCCGTCCCTGGCGGAGCGTGATCGTTGGTTGGTGCTGAACAAGTGCGACCAGATCCTTGAAGAAGAGCACGATGAGCGCGTCAAGGAAATCGTTGATCGCCTGGAATGGACGGGTCCGGTCTACGTGATCTCGGCCATCGCCAAGATCGGTACCGAGCGCCTGTGCCACGACATCATGCGTTACATGGAAGACCGTGCTGATCGCCTGGCCAATGACCCGGCTTACAAGGAAGAGCTGGCCGATCTCGATCAGCGCATCGAAGACGAAGCTCGCGCGCAACTGCAGGCGCTGGATGACAAGCGTGCGCTGCGTCGCAGCGGCGTGAAGTCGGTCCATGACATCGGCGACGATGATTGGGACGAAGAAGATGTGGATGACGAAGACGGTCCGGAAATCATTTACGTGCGTGACTGATTCGTTGCGATAAACTTGAACGCCGCTCAATCGAGCGGCGTTTTAGTATCTGGAAATCGCAAGTCACAAATAACGTCATGGGCGGCGCTGGGTCGCGCTGCCCTCAAGCTAAGGTTGAAGATGATGCGGAGCAAGGTGACAGGTGCGCAGCGTTGGGTCGTGAAGATCGGCAGCGCTTTGCTGACAGCTGATGGCAAAGGGCTGGATCGCGCGGCAATGAGTGTCTGGGTCGAGCAGATGGTGGCCTTGCATGAGGCTGGCGTCGAATTGGTGCTGGTGTCCTCCGGGGCGGTGGCGGCTGGCATGAGCCGTTTGGGCTGGACCGCACGACCCAGTGCGATGCACGAGCTCCAGGCGGCTGCGGCGATCGGCCAGATGGGCTTGGTGCAGGCGTGGGAATCGAGCTTCGCCGAGCATGGCCGGCACACGGCGCAGATTCTCCTGACTCACGACGATCTGTCCGACCGCAAGCGCTACCTCAATGCTCGCAGTACTCTGCGTGCATTGGTCGAGCTGAAAGTCATCCCGGTCATCAACGAAAACGACACCGTGGTCACCGACGAAATCCGTTTCGGCGACAACGATACGCTGGCGGCGCTGGTGGCCAACCTGGTCGAGGCGGATCTGCTGGTAATCCTGACCGACCGCGACGGCATGTTCGATGCTGATCCGCGCAACAACCCTGATGCGCAACTGATTTACGAAGCGCGCGCCGATGATCCGAGCCTGGATGCGGTGGCGGGCGGTACCGGTGGCTCGTTGGGGCGCGGTGGCATGCAGACCAAGCTGCGCGCGGCGCGTCTGGCGGCGCGTTCCGGTGCGCACACCATCATCGTTGGTGGGCGTCTTGAGCGCGTGCTTGATCGCCTGAAAGCGGGCGAGCGCATCGGCACCTTGCTGTCGCCCGAGCGCGGCATGCTCGCGGCGCGCAAGCAGTGGCTGGCCGGGCATCTGCAAACGCGCGGCACGCTGGTGCTGGATGACGGTGCGGTGTCGGCGCTGTCCAAAGGCAACAAAAGTCTGCTGCCGGTGGGTGTGAAGCTGGTGCAGGGCAGTTTCCGTCGCGGTGAAATGGTGGTCTGCGTGGCGCCGGACGGTCGTGAGATCGCCCGAGGCCTGGCCAACTACAGCGCGCTGGAAGCACAAAAAATCATCGGTCAGTCGTCGGATGCGATTGTCGGTTTGCTGGGTTACATGGCTGAGCCTGAGCTGGTTCACCGTGACAACCTGATCCTGGTTTAAGGAAAACTTGATGCGTGTAGCAAAAGGATTGTTGGGCTTGTTGATGGCGTTGCCATTGCTGGCCTCGGCCGAGGAAATCGGTCAAGTGTCGACAGTGTTCAAGCTCGTCGGGCCAAACGACCGGATCGTGGTCGAAGCTTTTGATGACCCCAAGGTCGAGGGCGTGACCTGCTATCTGTCGCGCGCCAAGACTGGCGGCGTGAAAGGTGGCTTGGGTCTGGCCGAAGATCGTGCAGAAGCCTCCATTGCCTGTCGGCAGGTGGGCGAGATCAAGTTCAGGGGTGAGCTGAAGGACGGCGATGAGGTGTTCAAGGAGCGCACATCGCTGGTGTTCAAGACCATGCAGGTGGTGCGTTTCCTCGACAAGAAGCGCAACACCTTGGTTTACCTGGTCTACAGCGATCGCGTGATTGAGGGTAGCCCGCAGAACGCGGTGACGGCGATTCCGATCCTGCCGTGGGTGCCCGTCCAGCAATAACCCCGCGAAACCAACTGTAGGAGTGAGCCTGCTCCGGGCGGCGTTCCGACGATAGCGGTGTAACAGTCAATAATTGCATCGACTGACACACTGCTATCGTCGGATCGCCGCCCGGAGCAGGCTCACTCCTACATTTTTTTTGCGCTGGATTTACTAAATCACAGGCAATAAAAAACCGACCCTAAGGTCGGTTTTTTAATGACTACGTCGATTAAGCAGCTTCTTTCAGCGCTTTGACGTGGCCATTCAGACGGCTCTTATGACGAGCAGCCTTGTTCTTGTGGATGATGCCTTTATCGGCCATACGGTCGATAACTGGCACAGCCAGAACGTATGCAGCTTGAGCTTTTTCAGCGTCTTTTGCGTCAATGGCTTTAACTACATTCTTGATGTAGGTGCGAACCATGGAACGCAGGCTGGCGTTGTGGCTGCGACGCTTCTCAGCCTGTTTTGCACGTTTTTTGGCGGAAGGTGAGTTGGCCACCGTCGAGCTCCTCGAAAGACTTTTTAGGAAATAGCAAACAAAATAGGCCGCGAATCATGCCGATGAGTTGAAGTCTTGTCAAGGGCACTTGAAACGTTCCGCTAAGTGGTAGGTATAAAGAGGCGGGATATTTATTTCCGGCGCTTGACCTGTAAACTCGCGAGCTTTGGCTCTGTGCTGCTGCGGCGCGGAGTATCGCATAAGTAGGCGCTTAATTCGCCTGCTGTTTATCGACAGGCACAAATTCCCTCAATGAATCTGCTCAAATCGTTGGCCGCCGTCAGCTCTATCACGATGCTTTCCCGGATTCTGGGTTTTGTTCGTGACACGCTTATCGCCCGCACATTCGGCGCCGGGATGGCGACAGACGCCTTCTTTATCGCCTTCAAATTGCCCAATCTGCTGCGAAGAATTTTTGCCGAGGGTGCTTTCTCCCAAGCATTCGTGCCGATTCTGGCCGAATACAAAAGTCAGCAGGGCGAAGAGGCGACCCGTACCTTCATTGCCTACGTATCGGGTCTGCTGACCTTGGTACTGGCGATCGTTACCGCGCTGGGCATGATTGCCGCGCCTTGGGTGATCTGGGCCACGGCCCCCGGTTTTACCGATACACCGGAAAAATTCCAGCTCACCTCTGATCTGTTGCGTGTGACGTTCCCTTATATATTGCTGATCTCGCTGTCGTCGCTGGCGGGCGCGATCCTCAATACCTGGAACCGTTTCTCGGTGCCCGCATTTGTGCCGACCTTGCTTAACGTCAGCATGATCGTGTTTTCGCTGTTCCTGACGCCGTACTTCGATCCTCCGGTCATGGCGCTTGGCTGGGCGGTATTGGTCGGTGGTCTGGCGCAACTGCTTTATCAACTGCCGCACCTGAAAAAGATCGGCATGCTGGTGCTGCCGCGTCTGAACCTGCGCGATACCGGCGTGTGGCGGGTGATGAAGCAGATGTTGCCGGCTATCCTCGGCGTCTCGGTCAGCCAGATTTCGCTAATCATCAACACCATCTTCGCCTCGTTTCTGGTCGCAGGCTCGGTGTCGTGGATGTATTACGCCGACCGTTTGATGGAGTTGCCATCCGGCGTGCTTGGTGTGGCGCTGGGCACGATTTTGCTGCCGACGCTGGCAAAAACCTACGCGAGCAAGGATCGCCACGAATATTCGCGGATTCTCGATTGGGGTCTGCGCCTGTGCTTTGTGTTGGTGCTGCCGTGCTCGCTGGCGTTGGGGATTCTCGCCGAGCCGCTGACCGTTTCGCTGTTCCAGTACGGTCAGTTCAGCGGCTTTGACGCCGAGATGACTCAGCGTGCGCTGATTGCTTATTCTGTCGGCCTGCTCGGGATTATCGTGATCAAAGTGTTGGCGCCGGGCTTTTATGCGCAACAGAACATCAGAACCCCGGTAAAAATCGCAATCTTCACGCTGGTGGTTACTCAGCTGTTCAACTTGGTGCTGATCGGCCCACTGGCTCACGCCGGTCTGGCCTTGGCGATCAGTGCCGGTGCCTGCCTGAACGCCGGACTGCTGTTCTATCAACTGCGCAAGCAGCAGATGTACCAGCCGCAACCGGGTTGGGCCAAGTTCGCTTTCAAACTGGTGGTCGCGGTGGCGGTGATGTCCGTGGTGCTGTTGATCGGCATGCATTTCATGCCGCCATGGGATCAAGGGCACATGCTTGAGCGTTTCCTGCGTCTGGGCGCCTTGGTCGCGGCGGGCGTGGTGTCCTATTTCGGTATGTTGTTGCTGCTCGGTTTCCGCCTGCGCGACTTCAATCGCAAGGCCTTGAGCTAAGGTTTTTCTCTTTATGGATGGGCGCGGGCCGGCAGTTTTGTCGGCTCGTTCACTTTGCGTTACGGTGTTGCCTGTCGTCGGCCGTCGGGTGTGGTTATAATCGACCACTTTATGAGCAAGAAGCGCGTTATGCAGCTGGTTCGAGGCCTCCACAACTTGCGCCCCCAGCATCGGGGCTGCGTCGCCACTATTGGCAACTTTGACGGTGTTCACCGTGGTCACCAGGCTATCCTGGCCCGACTGCGTGAGCGTGCGCTCGAGTTGGGCGTACCCAGCTGCGTGGTGATTTTCGAGCCGCAGCCACGGGAGTTCTTTGCCCCCGAGACCGCGCCGGCACGTCTGGCCCGGTTGCGCGACAAGCTGCAACTGTTGGCCGCCGAAGGCGTCGACCGGGTGTTGTGCCTGGCGTTCAACCAGCGCTTGAGCAAGCTCAGCGCCAGTGAATTCGTTGACACCATCCTCGTCGATGGCCTCGGTGTGCAGCATCTGGAAGTCGGTGATGATTTCCGTTTTGGTTGCGACCGCCTCGGCGATTTCGACTTCCTGCTGCAGGCCGGGCAGATGCACGGTTTTACCGTTGAAGCGGCGCAAACCGTCGAGCTGGACGGCATTCGCGTCAGCAGCACGCAAGTGCGCAACGCCTTGGCTGCCGCCGATTTTGCCTTGGCCGAACGTTTGCTCGGCCGCCCGTACCGCATCGCCGGTCGCGTGTTGCACGGGCAGAAACTGGCCCGGCAACTGGGTACGCCCACTGCCAACATTCAACTCAAGCGTCGTCGTGTGCCGTTCACCGGGGTGTACCTGGTGGATGTCGATATCGACGGCAAGACTTGGCCCGGTGTCGCCAATATCGGCGTACGGCCCACGGTACAAGGTGATGGCAAGGCCCACCTTGAAGTCCATCTTTTAGATTTTGCCGGCGATCTGTATGACCGGCGTTTGACGGTGGTTTTCCACCAAAAGCTGCGTGAAGAGCAGCGCTTCGCCTCCCTGGAGGCATTGAAAACGGCGATCAATGCGGATGTCGCCACCGCCCGTGCACTAGCCGCACCTAGCGCCCATCGCTAATGAAGAGCCTTAAATGACCGACTATAAAGCCACGCTTAACCTTCCGGACACCGCCTTCCCAATGAAGGCCGGCCTGCCACAGCGCGAACCGCAGATCCTGCAGCGCTGGGACAGTATTGGCCTGTACGGAAAGTTGCGCGAGATTGGCAAGGATCGTCCGAAGTTCGTTCTGCATGACGGCCCTCCGTATGCCAACGGCACGATCCATATCGGTCACGCACTGAACAAGATTCTCAAGGACATGATCATCCGCTCGAAGACCCTGTCGGGCTTCGACGCGCCATATGTTCCGGGTTGGGACTGCCATGGCCTGCCGATCGAGCACAAGGTTGAAGTGACCCACGGCAAGAACCTGGGCGCGGACAAGACCCGCGAACTGTGCCGTGCCTACGCCACCGAGCAGATCGAAGGGCAGAAGTCCGAATTCATCCGTCTCGGCGTGCTGGGCGACTGGGCCAACCCGTACAAAACCATGGATTTCAAGAACGAGGCCGGTGAAATCCGCGCCCTCGCTGAAATCGTCAAGGGTGGTTTCGTGTTCAAGGGCCTCAAGCCTGTGAACTGGTGCTTCGACTGCGGTTCTGCCCTGGCTGAAGCGGAAGTCGAGTACGAGAACAAGAAATCCTCGACCATCGATGTCGCTTTTCCTATCGCTGACGAAGCCAAACTGGCTGCCGCGTTCGGTCTGCCGTCGCTGAGCAAACCTGCCTCGATCGTGATCTGGACCACCACCCCGTGGACCATCCCGGCCAACCAGGCTTTGAACGTTCACCCGGAATTCAACTACGCGCTGGTGGATGTCGGCGACAAGTTGCTGGTGCTGGCTGAAGAGCTGGTCGAAGCCTGCCTGGCTCGTTACAGCCTGGAAGGTTCGATCATTGCGACCACCACCGGTAAAGAGCTGGAGCTGATCAACTTCCGTCACCCGTTCTACGACCGTCTGTCGCCGGTCTACCTGGCTGACTACGTTGAACTGGGCGCTGGCACCGGCGTGGTTCACTCCGCTCCGGCCTACGGCGTGGACGACTTCGTGACCTGCAAGAAATACGGCATGGTCAACGACGACATCCTCAATCCAGTACAAAGCAACGGCGTTTACGTGCCGTCGCTGGAATTCTTCGGCGGCCAGTTCATCTGGAAGGCCAACCCGGCCATCGTCGACAAGCTGACCGAAGTCGGTGCGCTGATGCACACCACCGTCATCGAACACAGCTACATGCACTGCTGGCGTCACAAGACCCCGCTGATCTACCGCGCGACCGCGCAGTGGTTCATCGGCATGGACAAAGAGCCAACCAGCGGCGACACCCTGCGTGTGCGCTCGCTCAAAGCCATCGAAAACACCAAGTTCGTCCCGGCCTGGGGCCAGGCGCGTCTGCATTCGATGATCGCCAACCGTCCGGACTGGTGCATCTCGCGTCAGCGCAACTGGGGCGTGCCGATCCCGTTCTTCCTGAACAAGGAAAGCGGCGAACTGCACCCACGCACCGTTGAGCTGATGGAAGAGGTCGCCAAACGCGTTGAAGTCGAAGGCATCGAAGCCTGGTTCAAGATGGACGCTGCCGAGTTGCTCGGCGACGAAGCGCCACTGTACGACAAGATCAGCGACACCCTCGACGTCTGGTTCGATTCGGGTACCACGCACTGGCACGTCCTGCGCGGTTCGCACCCGATGGGCCACGAGAGCGGCCCACGCGCCGATCTGTACCTGGAAGGTTCTGACCAACACCGTGGCTGGTTCCACTCGTCGCTACTGACCGGTTGCGCAATCGACAATCACGCGCCGTACCGCGAACTGCTGACGCACGGTTTCACCGTCGACGAAGCCGGCCGCAAGATGTCCAAATCGCTGGGCAATGTGATTGCGCCGCAGAAAGTCAACGACACCCTCGGCGCCGACATCATGCGTCTGTGGGTCGCTTCGACTGACTACTCGGGTGAAATGGCGGTTTCCGACCAGATCCTGCAACGCAGTGCGGACGCCTATCGTCGTATCCGTAACACCGCGCGCTTCCTGCTCTCGAACCTGAGCGGTTTCAACCCGGCCACCGACATCTTGCCGGCTGAAGAAATGCTCGCGCTGGATCGTTGGGCGGTGGACCGCACCTTGCTGCTGCAACGCGAGCTGCAAGAGCACTACGGCGAATACCGTTTCTGGAACGTCTACTCGAAGATCCACAACTTCTGCGTGCAGGAGCTGGGCGGTTTCTACCTCGACATCATCAAGGACCGTCAGTACACCACTGGCGCCAACAGCAAGGCCCGCCGTTCGGCGCAAACCGCGCTGTTCCATATCTCCGAAGCGCTGGTGCGCTGGATCGCGCCGATCCTTGCCTTCACCGCCGACGAATTGTGGGAATACCTGCCGGGCGAGCGTAACGAGTCGGTGATGCTCAACACCTGGTACGAAGGTCTGACCGAACTGCCGGCCGACGTTGAACTGGGTCGCGACTACTGGGAGCGCGTAATGGCGGTCAAAGTAGCGGTGAACAAGGAAATGGAAATCCAGCGCGCGGCGAAAGCCGTCGGTGGCAACCTGCAAGCCGAAGTCACGCTGTACGCCGAAGACGCGCTGAGCGCCGACCTGGCCAAGCTGAGCAACGAACTGCGCTTCGTCTTGATCACCTCGACCGCCAGCGTTGCGCCTTTTGTTCAGGCACCTGCGGATGCGGTAACCACTGAAGTCAGCGGCCTGAAGCTGAAAATCGTCAAGTCGGCCTTCCCGAAATGCGCCCGTTGCTGGCACTGCCGTGAAGACGTTGGCGTGAATCCGGAGCATCCGGAAATCTGCGGTCGTTGCGTCGACAACATCAGCGGCGCTGGCGAGGTTCGTCACTATGCCTAATGCCGTTGGCCGTTATGGACGGTTGAGCTGGCTCTGGTTGAGCTTGCTGGTTCTGGTCATTGACCAGGCCAGCAAGTTCTACTTCGAAGGCAAGCTCGAAATGTTCCAGCAGATTGTGATCATTCCCGATTACTTCAGCTGGACCCTGGCCTACAACACTGGCGCTGCGTTCAGCTTCCTGGCTGACAGCTCCGGCTGGCAGCGCTGGCTGTTCGCCCTGATCGCGATCGTGGTCAGCGCGGTGCTGGTGGTCTGGCTCAAGCGTCTGGGCCGCAACGAAACCTGGCTGGCCGTCGCTTTGGCGCTGGTGCTGGGTGGCGCGCTGGGCAATCTGTATGACCGCATTGCCCTCGGCCATGTGATCGATTTCATTCTGGTGCACTGGCAGAACCGCTGGTACTTCCCGGCGTTCAACTTTGCTGACAGCGCGATTACTGTTGGCGCGGTGATGCTGGCACTGGACATGTTCAAAACCAAGAAAACCGAAGAGGCCGTTCATGACTGAACAGGTATTGGCTGAGCAACGCATCGGCCAGAACACGGAAGTCACTTTGCACTTTGCATTGCGCCTGGAGAACGGCGACACCGTCGACAGTACGTTCGACAAAGCCCCGGCGACCTTCAAGGTCGGCGACGGCAACCTGCTGCCGGGTTTCGAAGCAGCGCTGTTCGGCTTCAAGGCCGGCGACAAGCGCACGCTGACCGTCGAGCCGGAAAACGCTTTCGGCCAGCCGAACCCGCAGAACGTGCAGATCATCCCGCGTTCGCAGTTCGTCGACATGGAGCTGTCACCGGGTTTGCTGGTGATCTTCAACGATGCGGCCAATACTGAACTGCCGGGCGTGGTGAAAGAGTTCGACGACACGCAAGTGACCATCGACTTCAACCACCCGCTGGCGGGCAAGACGCTGTCCTTTGACGTGGAAATCATCTCCGTCAAAGCGCTATAAAAATGTAGGAGTGAGCCTTTGTGGCGAGGGGATTTATCCCCGTTGGGGTGCGAAGCGCCCCCGAACCAGGCACCGCAATTCTGAATGAATGCGCTGAAAGGTCGGCGACTGCTACGCAGCCGAACGGGGATAAATCCCCTCGCCACAGAGAGCTGATCCCTACAATGGTTTTTCATTGTTTTCGCGCGCAAGACACGAGGCACAGCATGCAAATCAAACTCGCCAACCCCCGTGGCTTCTGCGCCGGCGTGGACCGGGCGATCGAAATCGTCAACCGCGCCCTGGAAGTTTTCGGGCCGCCGATCTATGTGCGCCATGAAGTGGTGCACAACAAGTTCGTCGTTGAAGACCTGCGCAGTCGCGGGGCGATCTTTGTCGAAGAATTGGATCAGGTGCCGGACGACGTTATCGTCATTTTCAGTGCCCACGGCGTTTCCCAGGCCGTACGTACCGAAGCCGCTGGCCGTGGCCTGAAAGTCTTCGATGCCACCTGCCCGCTAGTGACCAAGGTGCACATCGAAGTGGCGAAATACAGCCGCGACGGTCGTGAGTGCATTCTCATCGGCCACGCCGGTCACCCGGAAGTCGAAGGCACCATGGGCCAGTACGACGCCAGCAATGGCGGCGCGATCTACCTCGTCGAAGACGAGAAAGACGTCGCCGAGTTGCAGGTGCATAACCCGGACAAACTCGCCTTTGTTACTCAGACCACGCTGTCGATGGACGACACCAGCCGCGTCATCGATGCGCTGCGTTCGCGTTTCCCGGCCATCGGTGGGCCACGCAAGGACGACATCTGCTACGCCACGCAAAACCGTCAGGACGCGGTCAAGCAACTGGCCGACGAATGCGACGTGGTGTTGGTGGTCGGCAGCCCGAACAGCTCCAACTCCAACCGCTTGCGTGAGCTGGCCGAACGCATGGCCACGCCGGCCTACCTGATCGACGGCGCCGAAGACCTGCAAAAGAGCTGGTTCGACGGTGTCGAGCGGATCGGCATCACCGCCGGCGCTTCCGCGCCGGAAGTATTGGTGCGCGGCGTGATTCAGCAACTGCAGGCCTGGGGCGCAACAGGCGCCGATGAGCTGTCTGGACGCGAAGAGAACATTACGTTCTCGATGCCTAAAGAGCTGCGCGTCCGTTCGATCTGAGGTTTTTCCCCTGCTCGCACAGCGCCTGTCCAGCTTCCTGGCTGGCCAGGCGCACGCGACCGCTCGCAGCCAGCACCACCTGGCGCTGGCTGACCGGCTCGCGGGCCGAGCAAATATGTAAAGTCCCTGCCTGAAATGTCCGTCCGGGCATCAGCGGTTGCCCCAGGCTGCTGAACCTGATGTAACGACTGACCGACCAATTGCCGACAATCGGCACCTTCGCCTCGCTCGCACGCTCGACCAGCAGCGGGTTGTTGGCGTCTTCCGGCCCTTTGCCGCTGACGTCCAGAATGATCCGCCAGCCCTGACCCCAATCGCCGTTGATCCCGTGAATCACCACGCTTTGATTGCGCGTGATGGCCAGCGTGCGCGCACTGCGAATACCGTCGAGCAGCCCCTGTGCGGCTTGATCGCGATGGTTCGATTCGCGCAGCGCAGCAAACGTCGGACTGACCAGCAGCAGAACAATCGCGCCAATCGCCAGTCCCATAAGCAGTTCAATCAGGCTGAACCCCTGTTGCGGCATGAAATCTCCCTCCGTGGAGCGTGATGAACGGCGCAATCCGTGCGCCGGGCAGGGCAAATCAACCGACGCCGGCCGGTTGAATGTTCTAGTTTGTAGAAGCAGGTATAGCCGAGGGCAACGGAGGGCACCGATGGATCTTCGTACAAAAGGTTTCACGCTGATCGAGCTGATGGTCGCGCTCGCGGTGTTTCTGATCCTGATCACCCTGGCCGTGCCGACGTTCACGCGTTCGATACAGAGCAGCAAGGCCGATACCGAAATGGGTGACCTGCAACGGGCAATCAATTTCGCTCGTCTGGAGGCGATCGACCGTGGCACCACTATCCGGCTGCGACCCACTGCCGGCGGCAGCGCATGGACCGGCGAGTTGTCGGTCTACGACAGTACTGGCACTCCGGCGAATGTATTGCGGGTTGTTCCGGCGATGAGCAGCGGCGCCAGTCTGGCGCTAACCTTGGGAGTGACCGCGCTGGATTTCAACAGCCTCGGTGGGCTGTCGGCCGCGACGGCGGTGGTGATCACTTACACGCTGGGTACGCAAAGCAGGACGCTGAACGTGTGTTTGAACGGACGAATTCAATTGAGTGGAATGTGCGGATGAGGGCAGGGAGTGGCAGGGCACAGGAGGGCATGACACTGATCGAAGTGCTGGTGGCGTTGCTGATTCTTACGGTCGGGCTGCTGGGCGCGGCGGCGGTGCAACTGAATGCGCTGAAGTACACCGACAGCTCGCGGATGACCAGCCAGGCGAGTTTCATCGCCTACGACATGATGGACCGCATTCGCGCCAACTCAGGCGCCGACTATACCGTCACGCCACCGACTTCGGGCAACCTCAGCGTCGCGCGCGATCAGGACCTTTACGACTTCACCAGCAACATCGTCGGTTTCGGCGGCCCGACTGCCACTGGCAGCATTACCCTCAATCAGCGCGTGTACACCATCACCATTACCTGGAGCGATGCGCGAGCGGCCAACACCGCCAGCGCTCAACGCAGCTTTGTCCTCAGTAGCCGCGCGGCGGTTGATCCGGTGGCCACGCCATGAAGCGTTGTAACCGGGGATTTGGCCTGATCGAATTGTTGATCGCACTGGCGCTTGGGCTGATTGTGGTGCTGGCCGTCGTGCAGATTTTCATCGCTGCAAAAAATACTTATGTCAGCCAGAACAGCGCCGCCGCGATGCAGGAAGACGCGCGTTTCGTGTTGAGCAAGATGATTCAGGAAATCCGTATGGTCGGCATGTTCGGCTGTCTCGGTACGATTACCGATTCCAGTTCGGCAGGGGACTTCAATGCCTCTCAGCTCACGCCGATCAGTTGGGACAACGCCAATCTCAAACTGACCCTGGTCACCGCTGATATCGGCAGCAGTGGCGGTACACCGACCTGGACGGTGGTCTCCGATTGCCGCAACAACGCAACCGCCTATACCGGACTGCGCGCGGCGGCGAGCGGGCAGATTGCCTTTCCGATTCGCCGCCTAATCTACAGCTACAGCAACAACCAGATTCTCATGGGCACCGGCAGCGGCTCGCCCGCGCAGCAGGTGCTGGTCAACAATGTCAGTGCTTTCAGTGTGATGTTCGGCCTCGCCAGTTCCGCAACGGATGTGGCGGCATCGACCTACAGTGCCAACCCCAGCGATCCGGCGCGCATTCGCAGCGTCCGCCTGAGCCTGACCCTCACCGACCCGAACAATCGGGTGGCCAATCAAACCTTCAATGTGGTTGCCGCTTTGCGCAACCGCTTGCAGTGAGGGCGGGCCGATGAGGATTCCACTCCATCACCGGGCGCAGCACGGCATGGCGTTGTTGGTGTGTCTGGTGTTTCTGTTGTTGCTGACCCTGATCGGTCTGTCGTCGATGCAAAGCGCCAACATGCAGGAAAAAATGGCCGGCAGCGTCAGCCTGCGCAACCAGTCGTTCCAGACCGCCGAGGCGGCGCTGCGGGTCGGTGAAAGCGCTGTGCAACTCGACGGTTATTCGCTGGCAGTGTGCAGCGGCACCACGCAATGCGCGCCGCCGGCAGAGTCTTCGGTGGTCAGCGCTGCGGGGTTCAATTCAACCTCGGGCGTGACCTGGATCGCTACCGCCAATGGCTTCTACGGGGTACAGAACATCGGCACCACGCTGACCGCCGTCAACGTGCCGAGCAACACCTCGGCGACGCTGTATCGGGTAACCGCTGTCGGCATCGCCGGCACTTCGCGTAGTGTTGTGGAGAGTGTCTATGCGAAGTATTGAGCACTGCCGGGCGCTGCTGATCGGCCTGCTGGCGTGCCTCTATCTGGCGGCGCCGGCGTATGCGTTCACACCGTCTGACTCGCCCTTGTTGAGTGCGGCCGCAGTGGCACCGAACGTGATGCTGCTGATCGACGACTCGGGGAGTATGAACAGCATCATCTATGCCGCCGGATTCGATCCGGCCGTCGACCGCACCCCGGCCCGGCAATGCAACGCGCTGCTCGGGTTGTGCCTGAGTTCGTCGACGATCACCGGCGATTCGATATTTCTCTCCAGCCTGCCGACATCAGGATGTTCCGGCGGTGCCTATGCTTTCTACAACAACAGCCTCGCGCCGCTGTGTCTGAAACTGCCGGACCCGGTCGGCAGCGGTAACACGCGTTATTCAGGCGATTACATTGCCTACGTCGTCAGCCTGGCCATCAACAATGGCACCCGCGATTTCACCACCGGGGCGATCCCCAATGATTATCGGATTAACGTCGCGCGCAACGTGTCGACAGCGCTGGTCACCAGCAACCGCACCTTGCGCATTGGTCTGTCGACGTTCAATCCGGTCACCAGCAACAACTCCGGTAATGGCGGCTACATTGCCCGCGCGATCAGCGATCTGGCGCCCGTCTCCGGCAGCGTCACTCAGGCGCAGGCTGATACCAACTACAACGCACTGATCTCATCGATCAACGGTTTGAGCGCCGTGGCCAATACGCCGTTGGCGGAAACCTATTACGAGATTACCCGCTACATGCGCGGCATGGCGCCGTACTACAACAGCACGCCCGCGACCTATACCAGCCCGATTCAGTATCGCTGCCAGAAAAATTACGGCGTAGTGATCACCGACGGCTTGCCGACGTTCGACCGCACTTTCCCTAGCAACGATCCGCTGGGTGGCAGTCGCTTGCCGAACTGGGACGGCGTCAACAATGACGGCAACAACCTCAACGGTGACAACGAGGGCGATACTCTTTACCTGGACGACATCGCCAAGTTCGCCTTCGACATCGACATGCGTTCGACCGGTACCGATGCCGCCGGCAAGAGCTGGAACGCAGTGGATTTTCCCAAGCAGAACATGAACACCTACACCGTCGGGTTCACCGCCGCGAACGACATGCTTTCCGACGCCGCCAGCTACGGGCAGGGCAAGTACTACCAAGCGACCGACAG
The DNA here is from genome assembly GCF_000282515.1 of Pseudomonas sp. GM80. Lineage (GTDB taxonomy): Bacteria > Pseudomonadota > Gammaproteobacteria > Pseudomonadales > Pseudomonadaceae > Aquipseudomonas. Next base: position 38,966 of record NZ_AKJD01000041.1, on the reverse strand, counting down.
CACCGGGCTCAATGCCGCATTGTCTTCGGCATTGAGCGACATCACCTCCAAGGCCGGCTCTGGCGGCAGCGGCGTGACCAGCGGCACGACACTGGCCAGCGGCACCAGTTACTTTCAGACCAGTTACGATCCCAAGGACTGGCGCGGCACGATTAAATCCTTCGGTTTTACGGCGGCGGGTGCGGTGAATACGTCGGCGGCGCTCTGGACGACGGACACCACCATTGTGCCCGGCGCCACGGCACCGACTTATCAGTCGTGGAACACCACCAGTAACGCCGCAGTCACCTTGGCCTACGGCAACTTTTCCGCTGCGCAGCAGACCACGCTGAGTCAGGGCTTGCCCACAGGCATCAGCGGGATTGATCTGGTGGAGTGGAGCAAAGGCACCAACAAGGCTGGGCTCAAGGTGCGCAGCGTGTTGCTCGGCGACATCATCAATTCGCCACTGGTGCTGGCGTCGCCCACGGACAAGACCGCTTCCGACCTGTCCGGCGACAGCACGTACAGCGCTTACCTGACCACCAAAGCGGCAAACATGAATGCAAGCCTGGTGGTGAATGCCAATGACGGTTTCGTCAACGTGATCAACGCGGCCAATGGCACCCGGCGTTATGCCTACATGCCTTCCAGTGTGTTGCCGTCGTTGCGGTTGATCGCCGATCCGACCTATATCAACGGCGTCAGCCACAAGTTTCTCGTCGACGGTCAGGTCGGCGTGTTTGATGCCCAGCTCAACAGCGCCTGGAAAACCCTGGCCATCGGCGGTACTGGCGCCGGCGGCAAGTCCTTCTACGCGCTGCAACTGTTCGATGCTTCGGCAGGCAACGTATTGCGAGCGCTCTGGGAAGTCAGTGCGCCGGTCAGCGCCAGCACGGCCAACGCTTTCAATGATCTGGGTTATGCCTATGCGCGCCCGGAAGTGGCACGCTTGTCGGACGGTCGCTGGGCGGCGTTCATTGCCAATGGCTACGGCAGCAACTCCGGAGTCGCGGCGTTATACGTACTGGATGTGCGCGACGGTTCGCTGATCAGGAAAATCGTCATCGACAGCACGGAAACCACCAATGGCCTGTCGTCAGTGAAGCTCAAGGTCAATTCGCAGAATGTGGTGCAGGCCGCTTATGGTGGCGATTTGAAGGGGCGTCTGTGGAAGTTTGACCTCAGTGCCACATCGACGGACAGCTGGGGCGTGGCGTTTTCCGGTAAACCCTTGTTCACCACGGCGGGCGGCGCGACTCAGCCGATCACTGCACAACCGTTGTTGGCGGACAATTCACTCGGCGGCAAGCAGATCTTCATCGGCACTGGCAAATTCAACGAAACGGCGGACAAGACCAACAAGGATCTGCAGGCATTTTATTCAGTGTGGGACGCCGACGGCGGCACGGGGCAGATCACTGTCAGCAGTTTGCAGGCGCAGGCGGTCACCGGGGTGTTTTCTGGCAGCTCCGGACAGTTCATCACCACCACGCAAAATGACACGACGTACCCGGCAGAAAAGGGCTGGTATCTGCCACTGGTGTATAACAACGCGCTGACTGGCGAGCGGGTGATCAATCAGGCCAGCCTGGTACTCGGCCGGATCGTTTTCACCACGGCGAGCGTCGACACCACCGATCCGTGTTCCAGCTTCGGCACCGGCAAACTGGTCGAACTCGATGCGTTCAGCGGTAAGATGCTCAACTACGCGGTGCTCGATACCAACGCCGATGGCGTGGTCGACAGCAACGATACGATTTCCAGCGGCGTGGTGTTTACCGGTGGCATTCCGACCCTGAATGCGATCGTCAACGGCGCCACGCGCAAGATTGTCAACGATTCCAGCGGTGGCATTACCACGCTGGTGGAGAAACCCGGCGGCGGCAGCCGTCGTATCATGTGGCGACAAATACAGTAAGCGAGAGTTTGAGGCATGCGCAGATCCAACCGAGGTTTTACCCTGATCGAAATCATGATCGTGATTGCGATCATCGGCATCGTTATCACCATCGGCTATCCGAGCCTCACCGAGTACGTGAAAAAGGGTCGCCGTGCCGAAGTGGTATCGATGCTCTCGGAGCAGGCACAAACCCTCGAACGGTTTTACACCAAGAACAATGTCTACACCGGCATCACTGGGCTCAGCACAGGGAGCGATTTTTACACCATCACCCCGACGATCACTGACCAGACCTATCTGCTGACGGCAACGCGCAAGGCCGGCTCGGCCATGGCCACCGACAAGTGCGGGGATTTCACCCTGACCAATACCGGTGTCCGAAGCATGAACAACGCGACCACCGGGCTGACCACCAAGGATTGCTGGGGCCGCTGAGGCGCTTTCTTTCGGGCGCCTTTTGCGCCCACTGTCTTTTTTACGGTTGGATCAAACATGACCAGGCAACAGCAAGTGGTGATTGTCGGTGGCGGGGTGATTGGCCTGCTGACCGCCTACAATCTCGCCTCCGAAGTGCGCAGCGTGGTGCTGCTCGATCGTTCGAATCTCGGCCAGGAATCGTCCTGGGCGGGTGGCGGTATCGTTTCGCCGTTGTACCCGTGGCGGTATAGCCCGGCCGTTACCGCGCTGGCGCATTGGTCGCAGGATTTTTATCCACAGCTCGGCGCGCGCCTATTTGCCGACACTGGGGTTGATCCAGAAGTGCACACCACCGGCCTGTACTGGCTGGACCTGGACGATGAGGCCGAGGCGCTGGCCTGGGCCGAGCGGGAAAACCGTCCGCTGCGGGCTGTGGATATCTCGGCGGCGCACGATGCGGTGCCAGTGCTCGGCAGTGGATTCTCGCGGGCGATCTACATGGCGGATGTGGCCAATGTACGCAATCCACGCTTGGTGAAATCGCTGAAGGCAGCGCTGCAGGCCTTGCCGAACGTGACCATTCACGAACAGTGCGAAGTCAGCGGGTTTGTCCGCGAGGGCGCGCGGGTGGTCGGTGTGCAGACGTCCACGGGTGTGATCGAGGGCGATCAGGTGGTGCTGACGGCGGGGGCGTGGAGCGGTGATCTGCTCAAGACGCTGGATCTGACGCTGCCGGTCGAACCGGTCAAAGGCCAGATGATTCTCTACAAGTGCGCGGCGGACTTTTTGCCGAGCATGGTATTGGCCAAAGGACGTTATGCGATCCCGCGCCGCGACGGGCATATCCTGATCGGCAGTACGCTGGAGCACGAAGGCTACGACAAGACGCCGACCGAGGTGGCGCTGGAAAGTCTCAAGGCTTCAGCGGTCGAGTTGTTGCCAGCGTTGGCGGATGCAGAAGTCGTCGGGCATTGGGCGGGGTTGCGTCCGGGCTCTCCCGAGGGGATTCCGTACATTGGCCGGGTGCCGGGGTTTGATGGCTTGTGGTTGAATTGCGGGCATTACCGCAATGGATTGGTGCTGGCGCCGGCGTCGTGCCAGTTGTTTGCCGATGTGATGCTGGGCAGGGCGCCGATTATTGATCCGGCGCCGTATGCGCCTGAGGGCCGGATCTAAAGAAAGATCAAAAGATCGCAGCCTTCGGCAGCTCCTACATTGGAGCGCGTTTCCTGTAGGAGCTGCCGAAGGCTGCGATCTTTTGCGATTTAATCCAGGCCGAGTTTTTTCAACCTGTAGCGCATCGACCGAAACGAAAGACTCAACCGCTGCGCGGCCGCCGTACGATTCCAGCGGGTTTCTTCCAGCGCCTGCAGAATCAGTTTGCGTTCGACGTTCTCCAGATAATCTTCCAGGTTATCGATCTGCGTCAGATCGGCAATGCCGCCTTCCGCCGCGCAATTGCCCTCGCTCAAGCGCAAATCCTCTGCCTCGATCGTGCGGTTTTCACACAGGGTATGTGCCCGCTCAAGCACGTTCTCCAGCTCGCGCACATTTCCGGGAAAGCGATAATTCTTCAGCGCTTCCAACGCCTGTGGATGTAGGCGCGCGGCCGCTTGGCCGCTGTCCTTGGCCAAACGCTTGAGCATATGCGCCGCCAGCACTTCGATGTCATCACGGCGCTCACGCAACGACGGCACGCGCAGTTCGATCACGTTCAAGCGGTAATAGAGATCCTGGCGAAAACGCTCGGCCGCCACTTCGGCGTCGAGGTCCTTGTGCGTGGCGCACAAAATCCGCACATCGACCACGCTTTCCTGCTGCCCGCCGACACTGCGCACGGCTTTCTCCTGGATCGCGCGCAGCAGTTTCACCTGCATCGACAGCGGCAAGTCCGCCACTTCATCGAGAAACAACGTGCCGCCGTGCGCGGCCTGGAATAGCCCCGGTTTGTCTTCGACCGCGCCAGTGAAACTGCCTTTGCGGTGGCCGAAGAATTCGCTTTCCATCAGCTCCGAGGGAATCGCCCCGCAGTTCACCGGTACGAACGGTTGGCTGGCACGTGGACCTTGTTCGTGGATCAGCCGAGCGACCAGTTCTTTGCCGCTGCCGGACTCGCCGCTGATGTAAACCGGTGCCTGACTGCGGGCGAGTTTGTCGATCTGTTTGCGCAGGTTACGCATCGGCTGTGAATCGCCCAGCAGCCGTCGATCAATCGAGGTGCAAACCCCGCCCACGGCCGGCATGCGCAGGGCAGCGCCGACCAGTTCGCGCAGGCGCGTGAGGTCCACCGGTTTGGTAAGGAAGTCGAACGCCCCGGCCTTGAGTGCGTTGATCGCCGTTTCCAGGCTGCCGTACGCGGTGATCATCGCCACGGGCAATTGTGGATAACGCTGCTGAATGTGCTGCACCAGTTCCAGCCCCGTGCCGTCGGGCAGGCGCATGTCGGTCAGGCACAGGTCGAATGACTCACGGTGCAACAGCGCTTGAGCCTCCGCCAGATTGCGGGCGCTGTAGGTGTCGAGTTTCATCCGGCCCAGGGTGATTTCCAGGAGTTCGCGGATATCGGGTTCGTCGTCGACGATAAGGATTTTTTGCCGTGGGCTCGTGTTCAACTTTGTTTCCGTCCGTGAGCAAAGGTGATGCGAAAGCAGCCGCCGCCTTGGCGTGATTGAAAGTCTAGGCGCGCTTGGTTGCTTTCGCACAGCTCACGGGACAGATAAAGCCCAAGGCCGGTGCCCTGGTTGCTGGTGGTGAAGAACGGTTCGAACAGATGGGCCTGTTCTGCGGCAGGTACGCCGGGGCCATTGTCCTGCACTTCAAGTACCGCCAACTGGCTGTCGGTATCGACGAACAGGGACAACCAGACCTCAGCCTGATCGTGCAGCAGGGCGCTGTGGCGCCAGCCGTTGCGCAACAGATTGTCGAGAATTTGCGTGAGCTGGTTGGGGTCCATCAGCGTGGCGAATTCACCCGAGTTGATCCGCAGATGGATCTGCTGGCGCTCGGTGGCCTGTTCGCGGCTTTCGACGACGAAGTTTTCCAGCCACGGCTTGAGATCCAGCCGTTGCGGTGCACTTTGCTGACGGCGGGACAGTTGCAGGACGTTTTCGATGACTCGATTCATGCGCTGGGAGTGATCTTGAATGATCTGCGTCAGACGCCGATCGGCGCTGTCGAGTTCCTCGGATTCACCCAATAGCTGCGCGGCATGACTGATGGCGCCCAGTGGATTGCGAATTTCATGGGAGATGCCGGCAGTCAGGCGCCCGAGCGCGGCAAGCTTCAATTGCTGGGCTTGCTGGGCGACTTGCGCGAGGTCTTCGAGGAACACCAGGGTTTGCTGGTTCGGGCTCTGTTCCAGAGCAATGAAGTTCGGTTGCAGTTCGAGGCCGTTACCGGCGATCTTCAGGCTTTGCGGGCGTAGGGTCGGGTTGTTCATCCACAATTGCAGGCGATCGACCAGCGCCGGTGCGTAGTCGTCGATCAAGTGACCCTGAAGGTGCGTTTGCGCGAGCAAGGTCTGGGCGCTGTGGTTGGCCAGTTGCACCCGTCGTTCTGCGTCGAGCACCAGAATGCCGGTGCGCATGCGTTGCAGGATCAGTGCGTTCAGTGCTTCCAGGCCGACCACTTCGCTGGCGCGCTGCTCGGCCAGTGTTTCGCTGACTTCGAGGCGACGGATCAGCCCTTGCACCAGCAGCGATGCGGCAAAGCATAAGGCGCCGAGCGTGCCGGCCTGCAAGTAATCGTTGGCACTCAACGGGTGGCTGAAACCCAGCAGAAAGCTTGAACCGACAATGCCGAGGGCGCCAATGGCGGCGATCAGCAAGCCAATGCGTCGGCGCAGCAGGGTGTTGCTGATCGCGACCGAAACGATCAGCAGGTTGCCAATCGCGCTGGCGACACCGCCGGCGGCGTAGAACAGGCCGCACAGCAGCAAGACATCAACCAGCGCCAGGCTGAACAGCTGCGCCGGGCGCCGGGTGTTCTCGAGAAACACCACCAGCAAAATGTTCAGCACCAGGTACAGCCAACTGCCGCTGCGCAGCAAGTCGTCGTCGATCGACGTCAGCAGGCGGTTGTCCATGTTGCTGGAGATCAGCAACACCAGGGTGATGCCGACGCTTAATCGGTAGAGATGATAAAGGCGCAGCAGCCGCTGCGCCTGTTTGCTGTCGGCGTGAGTGGCCTCAGCGATCACTGGCGCCCGGGCCTTGCTCGAGGTGAGCCTGGCTGCAATACCACTGTTGTTGAACGCCGAGTGCGCGGTCGCGCGGCAAATGCACACCGCAGTGGGCGCAGCGCACCATCGGCGATGCGTCCTGCTCGCAAGGGGCACGATTGGATTGAGAGGGCGCGGCAGGTGCCTTGAATTTACGCCACAGCCAAATGGCGGCGAAGATCACGGCGATCCAGAACAATAAACGAAGCATGATGAGCGGCTTTTCGACTGATGATCCGGCAGTTTAGCCAAGGACCCGAGCAGCGCACAGGGGATTAAAGCGCGGAAATGAAAAAGGGAGATCCGCAGATCTCCCTTTTCTGTACCGGCGGTGTGATCAGTCGAACACGCCGAAGGTCATGTAGCTGAACCACGAACGGTCAGTGTCGCTCGACTCAGGCTCAGGCTCTTCGATCACGTCGCCGTTTTCGTCTTTAGGCTTGAGCTCGTTCGGGATCGCGTCTTTCGCGTCCTGGAACTGCTTCTGCACGTCCTGGTTGGCGCGGGTCTCGCCTGGTGGCAGCGGTGGACGCGACTCGATCAGACCGAGGGTTGCCTTGCTCAGGAACGAACGGTTGTCGGCTTCGGCAACCCGTGGCACGAACTGGCCGTCTTGCAGGTTCGGGTGATTCGGGTAGTTGAGCTTCAGGGTTTCCAGACTGGTGTTGGCCAGTTCGTCCAGGTGCAGACGCTGGTAAGCCTCAGTCATTACCGCCAGGCCGTCACCGACCGATGGGGTTTCCTGGAAGTTTTCCACTACATAGCGGCCACGGTTGGCAGCAGCGACATACGCCTGACGGGTCAGGTAGTAGTCGGCCACGTGGATTTCGTAGGCTGCCAGCAGGTTGCGCAGGTAGATCATGCGCTGCTTGGCGTCCGGCGCGTAGCGGCTGTTCGGGTAGCGGCTGGTCAGCTGGGCGAACTCGTTGTACGAGTCGCGCGCGGCGCCCGGGTCACGCTTGGTCATGTCCAGCGGCAGGAAGCGCGCCAGCAGGCCAACGTCCTGGTCGAAAGAAGTCAGACCTTTCAAGTAGTACGCGTAATCCACGTTCGGGTGCTGCGGATGCAAACGAATGAAACGCTCGGCGGCGGACTTGGCAGCTTCCGGCTCGGCGTTCTTATAGTTGGCGTAGATCAGCTCCAGCTGTGCCTGATCGGCGTAGCGACCGAACGGATAACGCGACTCCAGAGCCTTCAGCTTGGCTGTGGCGCTGGTGTAGCTGTTGTTGTCCAGGTCAGTCTGAGCCTGCTGATACAGCTCGGCTTCGCTGAGGTTTTCGTCTACGACTTCCTTCGATGAGCAAGCAGCGGTCAATGCGAGGATGGCGATCAGCAGCAGGTGTTTCACTTGCATGGCGGCTTGCGTCCCTATGACGGCCGCTGTCTTGGGCGGGGCCGTCCTGTTATGATGAGCGCCCCGTTGAAAAGCCTCGGGGCAAAAGACGCCGTATTTAACCACAAGCGCGCAGCCGAAACCAAAAGCTGTGCCGACGCACAGTCAGAGCATGTCCGATAAAATTGAACTTCGCGCAGAGGTGCCGTCCGAATTGGGCGGCCAACGCCTCGATCAAGTCGCTGCCCAACTCTTCGCTGAGCACTCTCGCTCGCGCCTTTCCGCCTGGATCAAAGAAGGTCGCCTGACTGTGGACGGGGCGGTCATCCGCCCTCGCGACATCGTGCACGGCGGTGCCATCCTTGAGCTGACTGCCGAGCAGGAAGCCCAGGGCGAGTGGATCGCCCAGGACATCGAGCTCGACATCGTCTACGAAGACGACGACATTCTGGTGATCAACAAGCCCGCGGGCCTGGTGGTACACCCGGCTGCCGGTCACGCCGATGGCACGCTGCTCAACGCCTTGCTGCACCACGTGCCGGACATCATCAATGTCCCGCGCGCCGGCATCGTGCATCGCCTGGACAAGGACACCACCGGTCTGATGGTGGTGGCCAAGACCATTCAGGCGCAGACAAAGCTTGTTACTCAATTGCAGAGTCGCAGCGTCAGCCGCATCTATGAGTGCATCGTGATTGGCGTGGTAACGGCTGGTGGCAAGATCAACGCCCCGATCGGTCGCCACGGCCAGCAGCGCCAGCGCATGGCAGTGATGGAAGGCGGCAAGCCTGCCGTCAGCCACTACCGCGTGCTGGAGCGTTTCCGTTCGCACACCCACGTACGGGTGAAGCTGGAAACCGGTCGTACTCACCAGATTCGCGTACACATGTCGCACATCAACTTCCCGTTGGTCGGCGATCCAGCGTACGGCGGTCGTTTCCGCATTCCGCCAGCCGCTAACCCGACCATGGTTGAATCGCTCAAGCATTTCCCGCGTCAGGCCCTGCACGCGCGCTTTCTTGAACTGGATCATCCGACGACCGGTATACGCATGAGCTGGGAATCGCCGCTGCCAGAAGATTTCGTCTGGCTGCTGACCCTGCTCAAACAGGATCGCGAGGCCTTCATCGGATGAACTGGCTGACGCCGGACTGGCCCGCGCCGGCCAGCGTCAAAGCCTGCGTCACCACCCGCGAGGGCGGTGTCAGCGAGGCGCCGTTCGACAGCCTCAATCTGGGCGATCATGTTGATGATCGTCCCGAGGCTGTTGCCGAGAACCGTCGGCGCCTGACCGATCATTTCTCTATACAGCCTGCCTGGTTGCAGCAAGTGCACGGGATTGCCGTGGCGCATGCTGATCCGGGCATTGTTGCGACCGCCGACGCCAGTTGGACGGCAACGCCCGGTATTGCCTGTGCGGCGATGACGGCGGATTGTTTGCCAGCATTGTTCTGCGATCGTGCTGGCACCCGTGTGGCGGCGGCCCATGCCGGTTGGCGTGGTCTGGCGGCGGGTGTACTTGAAGCGACGCTCGACAGCCTTGATGTTCTGCCCAAAGACGTTTTGGTCTGGCTCGGCCCGGCCATCGGCCCGCAAGCCTTTGAAGTTGGCGCGGAAGTGCGCGAAGTCTTCATTAACCAATTGCCCGCAGCGGCAGACGCCTTTGTACCGAGCCCCAATGCCGGCAAGTTCATGGCTGATATTTATAAGCTGGCGCGCCTGCGTCTGGCTGAACGCGGTGTCACTGCTGTTTATGGTGGCGGTTTCTGCACCGTGACCGATCCGCGCTTCTTCTCCTATCGCCGTGCCTCGCGCACCGGTCGCTTCGCCTCCCTCATCTGGCTCACCCGCTAGACTGTCTGATCTGCATCAACTGCCTGACGCTTGAATCTTGCAGAATCGACCGCATCTATAGCGGTATCTGGCAGGTTTCTTTATTCAGGATGGTTTTTAGGTCCGGCCTGCTCAAAAGGAAGGTGACTTATGCGAATAGACCGTTTAACCAGCAAATTACAGTTGGCCTTGTCCGACGCGCAGTCGTTGGCAGTCGGCCACGATCATCCGGCGATTGAGCCGGCGCACTTGATGCAAGCCATGCTTGAACAGCAGGGTGGTTCGATCAAACCTCTGCTGATGCAGGTGGGCTTCGACGTCAACAGCTTGCGCAAAGAGCTGACCAAAGAGCTCGACCAATTACCGAAAATCCAGAACCCGACCGGCGACGTCAACATGTCGCAGGATCTGGCGCGCCTGCTCAATCAGGCCGATCGCCTGGCCCAGCAGAAGGGCGACCAGTTCATCTCCAGCGAACTGGTGCTGCTCGCGGCGATGGACGAGAACAGCAAGCTCGGCAAGTTGCTGCTCGGCCAGGGCGTGAGCAAGAAAGCCCTGGAAAACGCGATCAACAACCTGCGTGGCGGCGAAGCGGTGAATGACGCCAACCACGAGGAGTCGCGTCAGGCGCTGGATAAATACACCGTCGACCTGACCAAGCGCGCCGAAGACGGCAAGCTCGATCCGGTGATCGGCCGTGACGACGAAATTCGTCGCACCATTCAGGTTCTGCAACGGCGCACCAAGAACAACCCGGTGCTGATCGGTGAACCTGGTGTGGGTAAAACCGCGATCGCCGAAGGTCTGGCGCAGCGCATCATCAACGGCGAAGTGCCGGACGGCCTCAAAGGCAAGCGTCTGCTCTCGCTCGATATGGGCGCGCTGATTGCCGGTGCCAAGTATCGCGGTGAGTTCGAAGAGCGCCTGAAATCGCTGCTCAACGAGCTGTCGAAGCAGGAAGGGCAGATCATTCTGTTCATCGACGAATTGCACACCATGGTCGGCGCCGGTAAGGGCGAAGGCTCGATGGACGCCGGCAACATGCTCAAGCCTGCACTGGCGCGCGGCGAGTTGCACTGCGTTGGCGCGACCACGCTCAACGAGTACCGCCAATATATAGAGAAGGACGCGGCGCTCGAACGACGCTTCCAGAAAGTCCTGGTGGATGAACCGAGCGAAGAAGACACCATCGCCATCCTGCGCGGCCTCAAGGAGCGCTACGAGGTTCACCACAAGGTAGCGATCACCGACGGCGCGATCATTGCGGCGGCCAAGCTCAGCCATCGCTACATCACTGACCGGCAGCTGCCGGACAAGGCCATCGACCTGATTGACGAGGCCGCGAGCCGCATCCGCATGGAAATCGACTCCAAGCCGGAAGTGCTCGATCGTCTGGAGCGTCGCCTGATTCAGTTGAAGGTGGAATCCCAGGCGCTGAAGAAAGAAAGCGATGAAGCAGCGATGAAACGTCTGGAGAAACTCCAGGAAGAAATCGTCCGTCTCGAACGCGAGTATTCCGATCTGGAAGAAATCTGGAACTCGGAAAAAGCCGAGGTGCAGGGTTCTGCACAGATTCAGCAGAAGATCGAACAATCGCGTCAGGAACTGGAGGCGGCACGCCGTAAAGGCGACCTGAACCGCATGGCCGAGTTGCAGTACGGGGTGATCCCGGATCTGGAGCGCAGCCTGCAAATGGTCGATCAGCACGGCAAGAGCGAAAACCAGTTGTTGCGCAGCAAGGTGACTGAGGAAGAGATCGCTGAGGTCGTGTCGAAGTGGACCGGCATCCCCGTGTCGAAAATGCTCGAAGGCGAGCGCGACAAGTTGATGAAGATGGAAAGCCTGTTGCACAAACGGGTGATCGGTCAGGAAGAGGCGGTGGTCGCCGTCGCGAACGCAGTACGGCGTTCGCGCGCCGGGTTGTCCGACCCGAATCGCCCAAGCGGCTCGTTCATGTTCCTCGGCCCGACCGGTGTCGGTAAAACCGAGCTGTGCAAGGCGCTGGCCGAATTCCTCTTTGATACTGAAGAGGCGATGGTGCGGATCGACATGTCCGAGTTCATGGAGAAACATTCCGTGGCGCGTCTGATCGGTGCGCCACCGGGATATGTTGGCTATGAAGAGGGTGGTTACCTGACCGAGGCGGTGCGTCGCAAGCCTTATTCGGTGATCCTGCTGGACGAGGTCGAGAAGGCGCACCCGGATGTGTTCAACATCTTGCTGCAAGTGCTTGAGGATGGTCGCCTGACCGACAGCCACGGCCGTACGGTGGACTTCCGCAACACGGTGATCGTGATGACTTCGAACCTGGGGTCGGTACAGATCCAGGAACTGGTCGGTGATCGTGAAGCGCAGCGTGCTGCGGTAATGGATGCACTGACGTCGCACTTCCGTCCGGAGTTCATCAACCGGGTCGACGAAGTGGTGATCTTCGAGCCGCTGGCGCGGGATCAGATCGCAGGCATTACCGAGATCCAGTTGGGTCGTCTACGTACGCGTCTGGCCGAGCGTGAGCTGAAGCTGGAACTGAGCCCGGAAGCGATGGATAAGCTGATTGCGGTGGGCTACGACCCGGTCTATGGCGCACGTCCGTTGAAGCGTGCGATTCAGCGCTGGATCGAAAACCCGCTGGCGCAATTGATCCTCTCGGGTCATTTCATGCCAGGCGACACGGCAACGGGTGTGGTCGAGAACGACGAAATCGTTTTCAACTAAGCCCAAAGGCCAATGAAAATTGGCAGGCCCCACCTTGTGGGGCCTTTTTTTTCGTTAGGCTGTTGAACTCAAAGGAAAAGGCTTGTAAAGTGCGCCCCGCAGTCAGTCGCCAAGACGGTTTCAACTCACTGAGCTGAAATCTGAAATAAGTTGCAAATCATTAACTTGAAAGCAATTTAGGGGGTTGACAGAGGTGTTCTAGGTTGTAGAATAGCGCGCCTCAGACACACGAACGCAGCGATGCGAACGAGTGACTGGAAGCAGTAAGTTTCACCGTTGTAAATTGAAATATGTAGTTCCGTGATAGCTCAGTCGGTAGAGCAAATGACTGTTAATCATTGGGTCCCAGGTTCGAGTCCTGGTCACGGAGCCAATTTCAAGCCGGGGTATAGCGCAGTCCGGTAGCGCGCCTGCTTTGGGAGCAGGATGTCAGGAGTTCGAATCCCCTTACCCCGACCATTTTTGGGTCGTTAGCTCAGTTGGTAGAGCAGTTGGCTTTTAACCAATTGGTCGTAGGTTCGAATCCCACACGACCCACCATTTTTGAAACCAGTTAACGCTGGGATCGAATCTTAAGATCAGAGGCCAAAAGCGCTGATCGAAGAAGGCGATCTTTGAAAGGTCGCCTTTTTTTTACCGGGGTATAGCGCAGTCCGGTAGCGCGCCTGCTTTGGGAGCAGGATGTCAGGAGTTCGAATCCCCTTACCCCGACCATATTAAAAATCCTCGTATCGAAAGATACGGGGATTTTTTTTGCCTGCGAAAAACTGAGGTCTCATACAAAAGCACTCTTACCACCTGCTGGATTGCGACTTGACCGCTCTTTTTTGAAAGAAAGCATGCGTAACGATCAGATCAGATCAGATCAGAGCTATGAGAATGAGCACTTAACGAGCCAAAGTAGCCGAATCGATTACGTCAAATGCTCCAACGGCGAAAACGTCTCAGATAATCAAAGTTCATTTTCGACAGTGTTTGCAGCCAAGGTAAATCGTCGAAACCCATTGAAGCCATTGTTAATAGGTTGGTTCCAGGGCCGGGGTTCAAAGGGGGAGAAATACTCATTGTAACGTCCACATTGGCTTTGCTTAACTGAGAAGGTAAAACTCCCGGTTCCTCGCCTACCCAGATTTTCCTGACTTTTTGGACGTACGCCGTACGAGTCTCATTGGAAAACGAAGGGAGTACCTTGTTGAGTGGGCGTGTATTGCTGCTCACCAGATCATTCATGCGACGTGAGGTGAGCGATAGATTTTTCAGGTCTGACCCTGGTAGATAACGGATGAGGTTTTCCATTGCACCATCCGGCAGTTTGGCGAGATGGTTCGTTGCAGTGCGTCCAGCCAGTCTGGCAGCACCTGAGGATGAACTGGCAAATCTTGGCACCCCGCCAGCGTTTTGAAGGTTATGCTGCCACCGCCCCACAAAACTCCCGACTTTTGTAATCGTCTTTCCCATCGCCGGCGCTAACGCAACCAACGATGCCGCTACTCCCGTCCCCAACGATATCCAGCCCAGGATTTCCGCTGCTTGTTGATTCCCCGTCACCTCCGCGATAGGGGAGGCGAGGCCCGTGGCTGCAGCCACTGTGCCCAAGGTAACTGTCGTCGCAGCAATAATAACGCCTGGCGTTATTGCACCTAGAACGGCACTGACACCTGCTACGCCGGCTGCTATGGCTCCAGTGACACTCCCAGCGGTAACCGCTGCTGTTACCGCCACAAACGCGGAGGTAACCACCGGAGCAAGAACCCCGAACGATGCCACAATTGCGACGGCTCCGAGTACTACACCAAGTGCCGCCCCAAACCAACTCCAGAAACTGTGCCCATCCGGATCCACTCGATTCACCGGGTCCCCTCCGCAGTATGCATACCGATTCAGTCCCCCATCCCCCAGCGGACTGGCGCTATCAGGGGCGAGGAACAGCATCAGTTGCGGATCGTAAGGTCGGTAACTGCCGGGATGGTAAAGACCCGTTACCACGTCGCGCAGCTCTCCGGCATATCCCACTCGACTTTGTGCTGTTCCGTCATCATCACCGTGATCGGAATAACTCAGCAAACGGTTGGCCCCGTTGTTTTCCAGACGCATTGAGCCCTGACCGTCAGTACCGGTCAGCAGAACGCTGCGGATGGACTGACTCAACCGGCTTTCAGCGAACACTGCATCAGTTGAGCGAACCATCGTCAGCATCGCGCCGTTGGGTGCGCGCTCATTGATCATTTGATCGTTGATATAGAACCGTCGCGCAGTACCTTTGGCTGTTTCCTGTTCGCCCAAACGGCCCAATGGATCGTAGCGATAGAGGCTGCTGGCACCGTTCTCGCTGATTTCGCGCACTCGGCCGTTGGCGTCCCAGGCAAGTTTTCGATAAAGCGTTGCGTTGCGCCACTCCTCTATCAGTCGGCCATTGGCGTCCCACTTCAGTTCTATGTCAGTGTCCTGCACACCGCGATGGGTGATCGCGACGGGGCGATCCGGTGCGACCGGATCGTAGCGGAAGGACATAGTGTTGCGAGTGCCATCGACGAAGGTGGTATCGAGTTTTTGATAACCGTCCAAGGCATTCAGCGTGAACATCTGCTGACTGATACGTTTGCCCGTGCGGGTGTCCAGCGGCGCATCAGGGCCGGTCGCGGTACTTTGCAGCAGGCGACCGCGTTCATCATAGGTGTAGCGTTCTTCGCTGTGCAGCAGGCCATCCAGTTCCCAGCGTCGCAAGGCGACTTTATCGCGGCCGGTGAAGGCCAGCGTTTGCACGGTTTTGCCCTCGGCGTTTTGCCATGTGCGACTCAATTCACGGCCAAAGGAGTCGTAGCTCAGCGACTGCTCCAGGCTGCGATTGTTGGTGCTGTCGATGGTGGTAATGGTATGTATACGGCCGAAATCGTCGTAGGAAAAGTGAACGCTGATGGAGCCGGCCTGCTGCACCTTCGTGCGGCCCCACTGGTCATATTCAATCTGATGCACGGTTCCACCGACATCGGTCAGATGGATGGCGCGTCCTATCAGCGACTGGGCGGCGACGGTGGTGGTGTGCGTTTCGCCAGCCACTGTCCATTGTTCCTTGATCGGTCTTCCCGACGCTGAATACTCCTGCGTGATCATCCCCAAACCACCTTGGATCTTGCTGGGAAAACCCTCAGGCGGACGATACGTGCACACATAACCGCTATCGCCCTGTGGCACCGCTGCAATGAGCGCGTTATCCAGTTTTTTTTCATAGCGGAAATCGATCTGTCTACCATCCGCTTGTGTTGCTGAGGCGGGTGGCAACTGACCCTTCAGGTAGTTGAGCGATTCAGTCTGGCCGCCGGCCTGCAGCTGCACGGATCGCCCGAGGCCATCAAATGTCTGGGTGGCCAGCACTTGCGCGCTGCCGTCGGCAGGCGTGAGGCTAACCATCACTGGATGATCGCCGTCGCTATGCATGGCGTATGCCCAATGCACTACGCTGCCGTCCTCGCGAGTGACGCGATGGGTACGGCCGAACACATCGCGTTCGGTTCGAGTCGTGGTCGTCACGCCATCGGCGATGATCTGATGACTGATTGGCCGGTAGAGACCATCGAATGTCCACTTCTCTACCCGCAAAACGGCACCGGGCTGGCCGTCTGCAATGCGCGGCGCGCGCACGGTGACCTGCTCAATCTCTCCTGCACGATTGCGCACCATCTCGGTTTCCGCCCCACGCTCA
Organism: Pseudomonas sp. GM80; assembly: GCF_000282515.1. Taxonomy (GTDB): domain Bacteria; phylum Pseudomonadota; class Gammaproteobacteria; order Pseudomonadales; family Pseudomonadaceae; genus Aquipseudomonas. The sequence continues at coordinate 22,867 of NZ_AKJD01000041.1, read as the reverse complement.
CCTGTCCGACTCTGCTGCCAGTGCCGGCTGATCAGCGTAATCGGGTCCTGGATCGTGTGCTGGCTGGTGCCGTCCGGTTGATGCTGTGCGCTGATCTGCCCCCAGGCATCGAGATCCTTGCGCGTGGTAAGGCGGATAGGGGATGTCAGGCCGGGTAACCAGTCCTGTACGGTTTCACTGAGCAACTCACCGTCATGGCCGTACACGCCGGACCAGACTTCGCGAAACTGCTGGCCGGTGATGTCGCTGTCCTGACGTTCTTCACGAACAGGCCGGCCGCTGCCATCCAGCAACAGACGACGTTTCTGCCCGGTGATGTCGGTTTCCTCGACCGTCACGGCTTTGTCGCGGTTTTTCCCCGCAGTGATGAAACTACAGAAACTGCTGACCTCGTATTCGGTGCCGGCAGATTCAGTGCGCCGGACAACCCGGCCAAGGGTGTCGTAGGCGTAGGTTGTCGCAACGGCGTCTTCACTCAATTCAATCAGGGTCAAGCCCGTCAACGAATGACGTACTGTATTGCTGATGACGGCGAGCCCGTCATGGCCAGTTAGCGTCTGGGTTTCGTGAAGCCCTTCGGCATCGAACGTGCGAGCGAACGTTGTGGTTGTGGCATAGCCGTTGAGCGTATTGATGCTTTGTATCGGTTGACCGAAAAAAGCACTGGCAGGGTTTAAATCCCAGCCTTGTGTGGTTGTGCCGATTAATTGCTCCGTCGGGCTGGCGAGTACTAAGGCTGTTTCCTCATTGGCTATAAGGTTTTGTACATCATCGATTTGGCGCTTTGGCAGCAGCGCATAGCGCCTGCGTGTTTGGGTAGGTGAGACACCGCCAGTGCCACCACCGGGGACCGGCGCCGGCATCAATGTTGTGCTTTTCACCCAGCGTATGAATTCACGACCGTCATCAGGGCAGCCTTCGCTGCCGCCCAGTGGATAAAATTCCGTGGTTTCAATCCGGCCATCGGCAAAGCGCTTTTGCAGGACGTTGCCGTAATCGTCGTAGTCAGTTTCTTCGCGTACTTCGCGCGGCGGCTGTACGCCGTCTTCATAGCGGGTAACTGTTGCGATCGGTAGTTGGCACCACGCTTCCTGCTGTTCCCAGCTTTTGTCTGGATCATCACCGTAAATCGTCTCGAAAGTAATGACCTTCTGTTCTGCCACGCTTACACCGTCTTGCAGGCGAGTGCTGTGGCGCGTGGTGACTTCTTTGGTTTGCAGGTGGAAGCGGTTCCAGGTGCGCTCGGCGGTGGCCAGGGTTTCGCCTTTCTCGTTCAAAACCGTTTCAATGTTGCTGTATCGGTAGGAGGTCATGCGGTAGAGATTGTCGATACCGTCCTGCCAGCCACCCGGAGGTGCAACATCACCGCCAAGGAAGTTCGAGGTACCGATCCATTTGAATTGGCGATGGATGTCCGGCTGACCGGCGCCGGGCGAATGGCGATGACTAACCACCCTGGGCAACCAGGCAAGCGGCGCACCGGGCGGCAATCGGTGCCCCTGATTGCCTGTGGCGTATTGCACGCTATCTTCGCTGCCCAATGGTCCCAGCACGCGGTTGGGGAATAGCAGACCGCTGTCTTTATCCGTCAGATAATCGAACGTCCAGCGGCTGTCTTCATCGGGCAAGATCAGTTGGGTCAGTTTGCCGTTGACTTGCTGCAGGGTAATCTTCGATTCACTGTCGCTGCCCGGGAACAGGGTAAAGACCACGGCTTCTCGACTCATTGCGACCCGCAACAGGGGAAGCTCCGGCCCGCGCTCATCCCAAATGCTGTCCAGGCCGAACTGATTGTTACCGCGCGGCAGCCATCTGAAAAACGCCTGCCGACCTTGCGGCGAACGCATCTGCACAATCATCGCCAGACCGCTGCGCTCTTGAACTTCCAGCCATTCGGTATCGCCGCTTTTGTGCTCGACGCGGAATACGCGCCCGTTGGTACCCATCTGCCGTACTACGAAACTGCGCAACTTTTGATCATGGAATACCAGCAGTCCGCCATCGGAGAAGTCTGATTTGCGTCGATCCAGACGGTATTGATCACCGGTCAGCAGGCTGAGTCGGTCGGTGTTCAGATCCAGCATCGATACGCCCAACTGCCAGCCCAAACCGAAGCCCATGTCGGTGTGAGAGGCGAGCGGGCTGAAGTGCAAAGACAGACTGACGATAGGGCCGGCGAGGTTGTTGGCTTGCAGGCTCGGGAGTTTGGCGGCGAGGGTGAATTGGCCGGTGCGGCGGTCGACGTCGGTGGTGACATGGCCTATGAAGTTACTGGCTTGAGAGTAAAGTCCTGCGGAAGTTAGCCAGTTATTAATAGTCATTTTATGTCGTGGTAAGCTCATCATAATCACCCGTCTTTGAGAGTTGTGATGGTTTAAGAAAAGTCTTAGTGACCATCACGCCACATAACAACGCAGGAAACTTTTCCCTCTATAGGTCTATTGGCCCCGTACCATCTTCTGGCCACAACTCCTGGAACTATTTCCTTGCCCTCTGGGACAGTAAATGCGGCTCCGACGGGTACTCGGGCAGTTGGCTGGCCAGGGATTGGGTCAATAATTTGATACTCTGCTCCTGCCCCGCTACAGCTATGCAAATTAGCGTAGCTTTCAGTAATAGAGAAAATTACTCCCTCGCGCGGATTTTCCACTGAAAAATAATAGGCTTTATCATTTGGACAGGCAGCCCCTGGATAGAAGCTGTAATGACCATAGACGACAAGGAGTCTACAAAGCAAATTGTTATTGGCTCCGTACAACGCAAGTTGCGAGTAGTTTTTTGTTTCCTTCATTTTGGAAACGTAGGGAGTGCATGAAGATGACAACAAGGCTAAAATTACAGATAAGATTATTTTGTAGCTTGTTGTTTTCATTGAAGCACCTTTAGTTTGAGTAGCTTATAGCTATCCATGGGACGGAAGAGGTTGGCATTTGATTTTTGGCCAAGATCCGAGTTAATGGGGAGCCTGTGTTGTTTTGGCGACTTAACCTTTCGATGTTGCTGTCGATTTTTGTTGAATGGCGATTACGTTGTTATATAAAAAATATCTCTTTTTTTTGCTGTTGATACCTGTCAACTCTGACAGGTGTCAAGTAGGTTTGATTGTGTTAGAAGTACCAGTTGTAGCGTATTGGCGCCCGTCTAGAAGCGTCTTATGGTCAGGAATCGGCTGCAATCAACCCTTAATTTCAGGTGTATGCCATGGACTCGAAATCAAGATTTCAATCGGTCAATAATGCTGTGTCGGTTACTTACCTTCTTGTAGAAGTTGAACCTTTTCAAGGGTATGAAAATGCTCAGGCAAGGGTATTCGCCAATGGCGTACAAAAGTGTGTAGCGCTGATTACCCTCCAAGCCCGCAACAGCAATGGAGAGATCGTTTCTCTTGCAGATGATCTGAATGTAAACATCGTTCCCTATACGTCAGCCTCGGGAAGCTGGAACAGTGATCGCAACCCGCCAGTAACAGGAGTTCTGCCTTTTCCTGAGCAGACTATCGCTTCAACCAACTCTCAATCTCTATCCCGAATGGCAGTCGAACATCCTGATAATACTCAGCAGTTTCGACGATACATCAGCTATACAGGTGTGCCCGACGGCACCGTCAACCAGTTCGCGGCCCAAGTGCAGTTGCCCGGCACAAAATATATTAGTAATCACCGCGATGCGCCTTATGGCGGTGCGGGGCAGAATGGTCGTTTCAACAGCAGCTTTCGTTTGAAAGCCTTAGCACCACCTGTGTACGCGTCCTATAACGGTGGTTTATTGCTGAGCGATCCTGTGGAAGTTTTTAGTGGGCCTCTCGAAGGCTACACGGCGAAAGTGCATAACCGTTATCTCAGTTTGCGCCTGCCAGGCACTTCAACGCCTGTGAATATTCACCCTCAGTCGAGTACGCCTGCCGACTCGTCACTTCACGACAATAAGGCCACCGCATTTGGCGACCCAGGCAGTGCCATTGCGAAAAAGAACGTACCCGCAGGCAATCAACTTGGCCTCTCAATGAATCAGGCGCTAGCGGCCATTCGACAGCCGCGGTCAGGCGCAATTGCTATAGCGGTCGGAATGTATTCACGGGTGTCTGAACTCTTCCCCGTACGGCAAGCCTGTTATTACAGTTCCGGGATGGATGTTTATGGCAACCCGCTACGCTTTGCCGCTACGTTGGCTTCCGAATATCCGCTACGCGATCCTTGGCTTTATCAACTCAGTGTCGAATGGGCTGGCGCTGCGAGCCCTCAGCAGGAAAAACCGCCACTCAGCAGTTGGTTGACACAATTGGCTGTGGTGGTGAGTTCTGCTTCTAATCGCGTCTATCCAAATAGCCGTCAGCAATTGGAAGTCACCGTAGGTATCGAGTCGCTGATGAGTCAAACCGTCAAGCCCGAAGAGCTGGCAAGTGTAAAGCTTATGGTGCGTGATGCCTTTGGCCAGTTCACTGCATTGCCAGAAGGTGACGCCGGGGACGGCGCGTGGTTCTTCCGTCGCGAACGCAATGAGTATCTGGAATATCCAGGAGTGGTCAGCGAGCCTTCATCGGTTCCCCCAGCAGCGGTACATACCCGCACATTTTTTGTATCGGCGAGCAAAAGCGGCAATTCCGGCGGTAATCTGGAAAGACTGTATGTGGGGATTACCCGTCATACCAGTGAGGGCAGTTTTGAATACATTACAGATGGGGAGGAATCCGGCTTTGTATCGAACGTGGAAGTTCGTAAAGCAGAAATTCCCGAGTATCTGGTTGACAACTACACGTTCGAGCGCACGCTGATTTCGGGCAACGGTGATTCGGATACGTTTGTCTGGCAATATGCCCTTGCCGGAGGCGGAGTGCAGCAACCATTGGTGAAGTTTTTGTCCGCGAGTATGACGCCGGTCGGAGTGATTCAGTGGGACGATAGAAGTTCGAATGTCACCCGTGCATCGAACGTCGGTTTTTCATCACCCGGTGGCACAATTTTCCAATATAACCCTGCGATCCAACTGGGGAGTGCCTTCACACCGGTCACCCAAGTCAGCAACCCGAAAAATGGTCATGTCATGTTGGTGTTGCAAGGGGCGAACAACATTCCGTATCACAGCCAGAGTGCGATCAATCATAACGGCCCCTGTGTGCTGAATGCCGTCGATGTCTATGGCAATGATCACCGCTTGCAGATCCGCTTCAAAGACGCTTCACCGTTGGGACGACATGAGTTAGTGCTGTTTTGAAGGAGGGGGCAGAAATAAAGAGGGGAGCGAACCTGTTCGCTCCCCTCATCGGTTTAGTGCAGCTTCAAACGCGGCTCAGTCCCGCGACCAATCTTGCTCCCCAGCATCAGCATCGCCGTGCGGAACGGCCCGTACAGCGCCATCTGGTGCATGCGATACAGCGAGACGTAAAACATCCGCGCCAGCCAGCCTTCGAGCATCACGCTGCCGGTCAGGTTGCCCATCAAGTTACCCACAGCCGAGAAACGCGACAGCGAGATCAGCGAGCCGTAGTCGGTGTACTTGTATTCCGGCAGGGTCTTGCCTTCGATGCGCAGCTTCAGCGACTTGGCCAGCAATGACGCCTGTTGGTGCGCCGCTTGTGCACGCGGCGGCACGTTGCGATCGGTGCCCGGTTGCGGGCAGGCCGCGCAGTCACCGAAAGCGAAGATGTTTTCATCGCGAGTGGTTTTCAGCGTCGGCAGCACTTGCAGTTGATTGATGCGGTTGGTTTCCAGGCCGTCGATGTCCTTGAGGAAACCCGGCGCCCGAATACCGGCGGCCCAGACTTTCAGGCTGGCCTTGATCTCGTTGCCGTCGGCAGTAATCAGACTGTCGGCGGTCACTTCGCTGACCGACGCGTTGGTCATCACATTGACTCCGAGTTTCTCCAGGGTCTTGTGTACCGGCCCGCTGATGCGCTCCGGCAGGGCAGGCAGCACCCGTGGCCCGGCTTCGATCAGGGTGATGTGCATGTTTTCCGGTTTGATTCGATCCAGTCCATACGCCGCCAGCTCATGCGCAGCGTTGTGCAGCTCTGCCGCCAGCTCAACGCCAGTGGCGCCCGCGCCGACGATCGCGACGCTGATCTGCTCGACCACATCGGTTTGCCCGGCGTGTGCACGCAGATAGTGATTGAGCAATTGCTGGTGGAAACGCTCGGCCTGTTTGCGGGTGTCGAGGAACAGGCAGTGCTGCGCCGCGCCCTGGGTGCCGAAATCGTTGGTGGTGCTGCCGACGCTGATCACCAGCGAGTCGTACTGCACTTCCCGCGCTGGCACCAGTTCTACGCCGTTTTCGTCGTAGGTGGCGGCCAGCTGGATTTTTTTCTGTGCGCGATCGAGCCCGCTCATGCGCCCCAACTGGAACTCGAAGTGGTTCCATTTGGCTTGGGCAACATAGTTGAGTTCGTCTTCGGAGGAGTTCAGCGAGCCGGCGGCCACTTCGTGCAGCAGCGGTTTCCAGATGTGCGTCAGGTTGGCGTCGACCAGCATCACGCTGGCGGTGCCGCGCTTGCCCAGGGTCTTACCCAGACGGGTAGCCAACTCCAGACCGCCGGCGCCGCCGCCGACAATAACAATACGATGAGACATAGGGATAACTCGCAAGGTTTTTAAAGGAAATCGGTGCGGTTACCCAAGCGAGCGCCAAGCTGCTCATAGCGTCAGGTAACTGATAAATCGGCTCAACAGGCCCAGACCAATGGTCACTGCCAGCACCAGCACGAGGAGCATCCACGGCCGGAAAGGCCGGCGCTCGACTCGGTGTTGGGACAGTTGCAGGTACTCTTCGACATGCTTTTGGTCTTCGGGGTTCAGGCGGCTGGTCATAATGGCCTCGTCAGGTAGACGTTGCTGAATGTGAACAAGCTACAGCGGTTTTTATCCGGGGTTGAACGGAGCATAGCCGCTGTCCGGAACCGGCTCGACAGACACGCCATCATCGAGGCGAATGATCCCGCTTTGTAACACCCGCGCGGTAATTCCGCCATGCCCGCGCACGGCTTGAAACGTGCCGGGGCCGAGGTTGTTCTGCAAGCGTGCGCAGGGCTGACACCAACCGGTGGTTTCGAAGATGGCCTGGCCGATGCGAAAGCGCCGGCCCTTCAGGCTAAACAAATTGATACCGCTGATAACGAGATTGCGCCGCAGATCTTCAGGCCTGACCGGTTGATCGTCGGCACGGCCCATCAACGCGCTGATCACCGCGAGGTGTTCGAACTGAATCAGCGTCACCTGCCGCGCGTTACGCACGCCGGGCCGGGCGTGATCGCCGGTCAGCCCGGCTTCGAGCCGCGCCTCGACGGCGTCCAGCTCGATCATCGGCCCACGGGATTCGGGGCGCACACCGATCCAGCGCACACGGCCGGTCTGCGGTACGTCGGCAATCAGCTGCTGAAGCGACGTCACAGGCTGATCCCGACGTCGAAGACGATGCTGCGGCCGAGGTTGCTGCGCAGAAAATCCGGCGCATCCGGGTGGGCGAACAGCACGCGGGCGAAGGTCGGGCCGACCAGCGACAGCGAGCGCCAGCCCTGACGCAGATATTCGGTGGGCGGCGGGAAGTGGCTGTTCAAGTCGAGCACTTCGCGTTTAAGGCTGGCGAAGGCAATGATGTCCAGTTCGCCCAGATCCATGCCGCGCTCTTTGTAGTTGTGGGCTTTTTTGCGCAAAGTCGGCGCCAGTCGCATAAGGAATTCATTAGCCGGGATGCGCTTGGGCTTGGCTTCACGGCGCACCAGCTGGCTGAGCGAAAAAGCGCTGCGCCGGCGCTGCAGTTCGTCGCGCCATTCGTCGTTGAGGCGACGGCCTTCATCGAGGACGAAAAACACTTCGAAATTGGCATCACGAAACAAAACGTCCGGCGGCTCGCCGGCCGGCGCGAATTCGTCGGCGCGGTAGGGAATGTTCAGGCCTTGCAGCAGGCGCTGGCAGACCCAACGCTCACGCTCCCATTTGCGGGCATTGGACAGGAATGCGTTGGCCTGCTCGGCCGCGATGGTCAGCAGGCGTAAATAATCTGAGTCATCCATAGGCCCAAGCTTAGCGTTCAAATGCGACAAGCAGAAAGCTTTGCTTGCACCGCCCGTTCACCTCGCCCTTGTAGGAGCTGCCGAAGGCTGCGATCTTTTGACTGTAAAAAGAACAAGATCAAAAGATCGCAGCCTTCGGCAGCTCCTACGGGGGGATGTCGATGGAGGGTGAGGGAGTCATGATTGGGGCTGAACTGCTTTCGACGGCAAGTCTGACATTCGGTTGGCTGATTTACTTGCCGGTGCTGCTTTGGGCGGTCGTGCGGGCGCCGTGGGTCGAGCTGTTCAGTGACAGCCGTCGTCAGCATCTTTTGTTCGGCACGGTGTTCGCGTTGTTTCTGCTGTGGCTGGTGCGCAGGGATTTCGACACCGGCGTGTCTTATCACTTCATCGGCATGACCGCCGTGACATTACTGCTGGACTGGCCGTTGGCGATTGTCGGCGGCCTGGTCGCGCAACTCGGTCTGGTGCTGCTCGGGCGTCAGGATCTGCTGGCACTTGGGGTCAACGGTTCGCTGTTTATTCTGTTGCCGGTGCTGATCACCGAGTGCGTGGCGATTCTGGTCGAGCGTGCGCAACCGCGTAATCCTTTCGTTTATATCTTCTGTTCGGGGTTTCTGGCTGCCGCGTTGTCGGCATTGCTTTGCCTGCTGCTGAGCCTGACGTTGCTCTGGTACGACGGCATCTTTGCCATGCCGGAATGGCTGGAGGATTTCATCGGTTACCTGTGGCTGATCATTTTCCCTGAGGCGTTCATCAACGGCATGGTCATCAGCGCGCTGGTGGTGTTCTGCCCGGAATGGCTGGAGACCTTCAATCGCACGCGCTACCTTTCGGCACCGTGGAAGGACGACGATCCCAAGCCTTGATCCACATCAAACCGACCACGCAGACAAAATCTCATGCTCAGCCAAATCCCTTCAGGAGCTGCGGCATGAGTGTGTACGAGTGGGCGAGGCAGGAAACCCGGCAGAGTCTGGACATGGCGCAAGAGGTCGGGTTTGACCCCGGTTTGAGTTTGCGCGCCTTGCTCAGTGCCGTGGTGCAGCAGAGCAAGGCGGTGCGCAATGCCGAAGACCTGGCTGACGAGTTGCGCTTTCTGGCGGAAAACCTCGACGACGAACAGGACTACGGCTTTATGCGGCCCTGACCGCGATCAGTGGCGCGGATCGAAGTCGCCGGAAAACAGTTCGTCTTCCGCATCCGGTGCCACCGGAATCTTATGTTCTTCCGACGCCCAGGCGCCGAGGTCGATCAGTTTGCAGCGATCGGAACAGAACGGGCGAAACTTGTTTTCAGCGGTGAACTCAACGGGCGCGCCGCAGGTTGGGCATTCAACGGTAGGAATCTGGCTCATGCTTGGCCTCCGGATAAAGTCAGGTAAAAGTGATGCAGACGCTCGACTTCGCTGTGCAGCCAGGCGAGGTCGCGGTCGTTGACCACCACGTCGTCGGCGCGGCTCACGCGGTCTTCACGGCTCGACTGGGCCTTGAGGATCGCCTGAACCTGCTGCTCGCTGGTCTGGTCACGTTGCAAGGTACGTTCGATCTGCAATTGTTGCGGGGCGTCGATCACCAGGATGCGCTGGGTCATCGCGTATTGCCCGGATTCGATCAACAGCGGCGACACCAGAATCGCATAAGGCGATTTTGCCAGTGCCAGGTGATGAGCGATTTCCTCGGCGATCAACGGATGCAGCAAGGCTTCGAGCCAACGCCGCTGCTCTGGAATCTCGAAGATCAGTTTGCGCAAGGCCGCACGGTCCAGCGTGCCGTCAGCTTGTAACACGCCGGGGCCGAAATGCTCGGCAATCTTTGCCAGCGCCGGGCGGCCAGGCTCGACCACCCAACGCGCCGCGTGATCGGCATCCACGACATGAATGCCGAGGTCGATAAAGTGCTGGGCGGCTGCGCTCTTGCCGCTGCCGATGCCGCCGGTCAGGCCGAGAATCCAGGGTTTTTCCACAGGGGTATTCATTTCAAACCGACAAACTGCCAATAGAAGTCGGTTATTTGACCACCCCAGAGCAAGGCAATCCAGCCGGCAATTGCCAGATAGGGGCCGAAGGGGATCGGCGTCGAGGTTTCCTGCCTGCGCAAGCGCAACATAATCACCCCGATAATCGCCCCCACCAGCGACGACAGCAGGATGGTCAGCGGCAGAATCTGCCAGCCGCCCCACGCGCCAAGCAATGCCAGCAGCTTGAAGTCACCGTGGCCGATGCCGTCCTTGCCCGTCAGCAACTTGAACAGCCAGAACACCGACCACAGCGCCATGTAGCCGGCCACCGCGCCCCACAGAGCATCGTGCAACGGCACGAACAGCCCGAAACTGTTGACGATCAATCCCAGCCACAGCAACGGCAGCACCAACACATCGGGCAGCAATTGATGCGCGGTGTCGATCAGGCTCATCGCCAGCAAGCCCCAAGTGAGGAAGATCAGCAGGCACGCCGGCCAGCCAAAACCGAAATGCCAGGCGATGAAGGCCGAGAGCAGCCCACACGCCAGCTCGGTCAGCGGGTAACGTTTGCTGATCGGTGCCGCGCACGCCGAACAGCGCCCGCGCAGCCACAGATAACTGAGCAGCGGAATGTTCTCCCACGGGCGGATGCGGTGCGCGCAGTGCGGGCATTCGGAGTGCGGCAGCATCAGGTTGTAGGTCGGTAGCGGCGGTTCGCCGGGCAGGCCGAGCACGTCGTGAGCCTGCTGGCGCCAATCGCGCTCGAGCATTTTCGGCAAGCGCCAGATCAACACATTGAGAAAGCTGCCGACCACCAGCCCCAACAGCAGCGCGGTGCAGACAAAGGCCAGCGGGTACAGGGCAAACAGTTCGTCGATAGGCATGTCAGATCGCTGAGCCGAGTTGGAAGATCGGCAGGTACATGGCCACCACCAGCCCGCCGACGATCACCCCCAGCACGACCATGATGAATGGCTCCATGAGGCTGGTGAGGTTGTCGACCATGTTATCCACTTCTTCCTCATAGAACCCTGCGACCTTGTCGAGCATCTCGTCGAGTGCGCCGGACTCCTCGCCGATGGCGGTCATCTGCACCGCCATGTTCGGGAACACCCCGGTGGTGCGCATGGCGAAATTCAGCTGCATGCCGGTGGCGACATCCTGGCGAATCCGCAGTACCGCGCGTTTGAACACCACATTGCCGGTGGCGCCGGCCACCGAGTCGAGCGCCTCCACCAATGGCACCCCGGCAGCGAAGGTAGTCGACAGGGTCCGGGCGAAACGGGCGACGGCGGACTTGTACATCAGCGTGCCCACCAGCGGCAACTTCAACAGCCAGGTGTCGCGACGATCGCGCAAAGCCTGGGATTTCTTAAGTCCATGGCGGGTGCCAAAAATCACCACCACCATCAGCCCGAGCAGTGCCCACCACCATTGCTGCATGAATTCCGAAAGGCTGATGACCATCAGCGTGAAGGCCGGCAACTCGGCGCCGAAGCCTTTGAACACCGACTGGAACTGCGGCACCACTTTGACCAGCAGAATCCCGGTGACGACTGCTGCCACCAATACCACGGCCGTGGGGTAGGTCATGGCTTTCTTGATCTTGGCCTTGAGCCGTTCGCTTTTTTCCTTATAGGTGGCGACACGCTCCAGCAAGGTATCGAGGGCGCCGGATTGTTCGCCGGCATCGACCAGATTGCAGTACAACTCGTCGAAGTACTGCGGCTTCTTGCGCAGCGCCGTGGCGAAGCTGTTACCGGCAGCGACCTCCTGTTTCACTTCGTCCACCAGTTTGCGCATGGCCGGGTTTTCGAAGCCTTCGCCAATGATGTCGAACGACTGCAACAACGGCACGCCGGCCTTCATCATGGTCGCCATCTGCCGGGTGAACAGGGCGATGTCCTGGGCCTTGATGCGTTTGCCGAGACTCAGCAAGGACACCGATTTCTTGCGCACCTTGCCCGGGTTGATCCCCTGTTTGCGCAGTTGCGCCTTGACCAGTGCGGGGTTCTGCCCGCTCAACTCACCGGTGATTTTGCTGCCTTTCCTGTCCGTGCCTTCCCAGGCATAGACATTCATTTTCGCTGCCTTGACCGCCATGTTCAGTCCTTGGTGACCCGGTTGATTTCTTCAAGGCTGGTGATGCCTTGCATGGCCTTGTGCAGGCCGGAGGTGCGCAGGTCATCAAAGCCGTCGCGGCGCATTTGACTATCGATTTCCAGCGAGTTGCCTTCGGCCATGATCAGCCGTTGCAGCTCAGGTGTGTTTTTCACCACTTCATAAATCCCCACGCGACCCTTGTATCCGCCGTTGCAATGATCGCAACCGACCGGCTCGTAGATCGTGAAATGGCCGATGCGTTCCTCGGGGAAGCCTTCTTTGATCAGGGTTTCCCGGGGGATCTCGATCGGCCTTTTGCAATGGCTGCAGAGTTTGCGCGCCAGCCGTTGGGCAATGATCAGGCTGACCGAAGTGGCGATGTTGAACCCGGGAATGCCCATGTTATGCAAGCGTGTGAGGGTTTCCGCCGCGCTGTTGGTGTGCAGGGTCGAGAGCACGAGGTGACCGGTTTGCGCTGCCTTTATCGCGATCTCGGCGGTCTCCAGATCGCGAATCTCGCCGACCATGATCACGTCCGGGTCCTGTCGCAGAAACGAGCGCAGGGCCTGGGCAAAGTCGAGCCCTTGCTTGGGATTGACGTTGACCTGGTTGATGCCTTCCATGTTGATCTCCACCGGGTCTTCGGCGGTGGAGATATTGATGTCGACGGTGTTGAGGATATTCAGGCCGGTGTACAGCGACACGGTTTTACCCGAGCCCGTGGGGCCGGTGACCAGAATCATGCCCTGCGGCTGCTTGAGCGCGGCCATGTATAAGTCTTTTTGTGCCGGCTCATAACCGAGGGCGTCAATGCCGATCTGCGCGCTGGACGGGTCGAGAATCCGGATCACCACTTTTTCACCCCACAGCGTGGGTAGCGTGTTGACCCGGAAATCGATCGACTTGCTCTTCGACAGACGCATCTTGATCCGCCCGTCCTGGGGCTTGCGCCGTTCCGAGATGTCGAGGCTGGCCATGACTTTCAGGCGTGCGGCGATGCGTCCCGCCAACTGCACCGGTGGCTTGGCCACTTCGCGCAGGATGCCGTCGGTGCGCATTCGCACCCGGTAGTTTTTTTCGTAGGGTTCGAAGTGCAGGTCGGACGAGCCGCTCTTGATCGCATCCAGCAGCATCTTGTGAACGAAGCGCACCACCGGCGCATCGTCGGCGTCGAGTCCGCCGATGGCGTCCTGTTTGCTGTCGTCGATGGATTCGACATCGAGGCCGTCGAGGTCGACATCGGCCATGTCTTCGATGCCGGAGGCGTGGGTGTCGAAGAATTTTTCGATGGCATCGGTGAGTTTGTCGTCCTCCACCAGAATGGCTTCGGTGCTCAGGCCGGTGCTGAACTGGATATCGTTGATTGCCTGATGATTGCTCGGATCGGAAATGCCGACGAACAGTTTGTTGCCACGCCGCCACAGAGGTAGCGCGTGGTGTTGGCGCACAAGTTTTTCGCTGACAAGGCCTTTGGGCTGGGTTTCCTTGTCGAGGCAGTTGAGGTCGAGAAACGCCATGCCGAAATGCTCCGACGCGATCTCGGCCACCTGCCAGCCTTTCACCAGCTTGTTCTGCACCAGGTAACTGACCAGCGACAGGCGATTGCGCTGGGCTTGCTGCCAGGCTTGCTGGGCACTTTTTTCCGTGAGCAGTTCGGCCTGCACCAATTGCTTGGCCAGACCGCTCAGAGCGATGTCATTCATGGGGATTCCGCACGCTTGCAGTTCATGACTTATAGCCTAGTCAAGTGACAGCGCCAAACACGTCGGGTGCAGGTGACAAAAAGTGTCAGATAGTGCGGTTAGAGGTTGTAGGAAAGGGCGCGGCAGCGGGTGGGCGCCCAATGACTGGGGCCTGAAGGCATTGGCATGGGCTATGCTGCGTCCTTTGCAGATCATGAGATTTCGACTCATGCATGGAGCGTGTCTATGAAAAAACAACAAGGTTTTACTCTGATCGAGCTGCTGATCGTTGTGGCGATCATCGGCATTCTGGCGACCATCGCCTTGCCGCAGTATTCCAAGTATCAGGCGCGGGCCAAGGTCACCGCAGGCATCGCCGAGGCGTCGGCGCTCAAAGTCAATTTCGAGGACGTCATCAATGCCGGGTCGACCGATCCGAGCCTCACCAACGTCAACGCCGGGACCGCCGCGACACAGAATTGCACCTTGACGGCAGCCGGGAAGGTCGCCGATGGGACGGGCACCATTACCTGCACCTTGCTCAACGCGCCGGCGCCGGTATTGGGTCAAACCGTCACCCTGACCCGTAGCGCCACCACCGGCTGGACTTGCAAGTTCTCCGGCTCCAAAGACTACACAACCACCAGTTGCCCTGGGGTGTAACCACACGGCGGCAGTCTGTAGCTGTAGAAAAAATGCCCCGCACTGTCGGGGCATTTTCTATTGTCTGGTGCTTCACAAAAGCTTCAATATTTTCAGCGTGTTAGGAACTTTCCAAAAAACCGTAACTTGCATGTAGATAAACCGGAGGTCATGCAAATTGCATGATTTCGAAAATTTGGCTAATTCATATCTTATTGATTTATAAGGATATTATCGATTTTCAAAAGTTGGCACAGCGTTCGCAACTACCTTGGTAACCCTGCTGACAAGACACGCAGCAGACTTTCCAGAAAAACAGGAGTTACTCGTATGAAGAAGTTCGCTATCACTGCCGCTGCTGCTACCGCGCTGACCCTGACCATGGCTTCCGGCGCATTCGCCCAAACCACTCAGACTGCTCCAATGACTTTGGCTGCTGGTGAAGTTACCCAAGCTAAAGAAGCTACTTCCGATACCTGGATCACCACCAAAGTCAAAGCTGACCTGGTCACCGAAAAAGGCATTCCAGGTACCGACATTAAAGTAGAAACCAACAAAGGCGTTGTGTCGCTGTCGTCGACTACTGCAGTCACCGATTCGCAGAAAGACGTAGCTGTTGCGATCGCCAAGAAAATCAAAGGCGTTAAAGCGGTCTCCGCTGATGGCCTGAAAGCCGAGTAAGGCATGACTTCTCGCCTGGACCGGGAGAAGGCGCGACAGACGGGCCGAGCCATACGTCTGCCGCAACTTTAGAGTTCATGCGAACGGTCACACGGATGTGACCATTACGGGCCCCGACACTTGTATCGGGGCCCGTTCTATTTGTTAGAAGCAAAAGATCGCAGCCTTCGGCAGCTCCTACATTGGAATGTGTTTCCCTGTAGGAGCTGCCGCAGGCTGCGATCTTTTGATCTTTTCAGTGACCGCGTTTCTGCCGCAGGCGATTGCCTTCAAAGCGCAGGTATTGGTACATGCCGTTGCTCGGCCCGTACGTCCATTCCTCGACCTGGAACTCCTCGCGGCGATTGGCGCTGCGTTTGTAGCCCAACACATCGCGGCTGACCGGTTCGCCACACTTTTGCAGGACTTCGCTGGAGCGATCGCCGAGGCTGATCAATTGGCTGCCACAGCGCAGCGTGTCGGACGCCTCGGCATGGCCGGCAGCGAAGCTCAGTGTCAGCGCGGCCAGCCAATGGCGTTTCATCACTCGGCGTCCAGATGCATTTGCGTCACCACGCGGCCATCGCTTTCGGCCTCGCCAAGGTTGGCGTCGATGAAGTACACGCGGTCGTCTGCCAATTGGCCTTTGTCGACCAGATAATCCTTGATGCTGCTGGCACGGTCCTGACCCAACTGACGTAACAGCACATCGCTGCTGCTCCAGAACTGGATCACGCCTTCGCGCATCTTCGCCGTGCGTTCTTCCTTGCCCAGATCTTTCCATTCGGCCGGTGGCTGGGTTTTCAGACGGGTGCGGTAGATGCCTTCAAGCAGCGGACCTTTCTCGCTGTCCGGCACTTGAATCAGAGACGCCTGAGCCGGCACTTTGTCGCCGCGGCGCTGGAGCATTTTGTAGTAGTTGTACTGGTATTCACGCTCCAGACGTTGCTCGGCGAGCAATGGGCCGTCGCTGCTCTTGGCGGCGGTGCCTTCGATTTCCAGGCGCAGCGCCGGACGCTCCTTGAGTGCCTGGGACAGTTTGACCAGCGCGGCTTCGGCATCCTTGCTCAGTTCACTGGAGCCTGGGGCAAACGACACGGTGCCAAGGTCTTCCGACCCACCGCCACTGATCAGTCCGCCAATCATTTTGAAAGGGGCGGCTGCGGCTTTGACGATGAGGTTGCGCAGGGTCTGCCAGACAATCGGCATCACGCTGAACTGCGGATTGTTCAAGTCGCCGGTCACCGGCAGTTCGATGGAGATCTTGCCGTCGACATCCTTGAGCAGGGCAATCGCCAGTTTCAGCGGCAGGCTCACGGCATCCGGGCTGTCGACTTTTTCGCCGAGCTGCAATTGTTCGACCACCACTTTGTTTTCGGCTTTGAGCTGGCCCTTGGTGATCAGGTAATGCAGGTCGAGGTTGAGCCGGCCCTTGCGGATGCGGTAACCGGCAAACTTGCCGGAATACGGGGTCAGGGTGGTCAGCTCGACGCGTTTGAAACTGGTGGCGATGTCGAGGCTGGCCATCGGATCGAACGGATTGACCGCACCCTTGATGGTCACGGGCGCATAACGGTCAACCTTGCCCTTGATGTCGACACTGGCCGGTTTTGCCTGACGGCTGTCGATGGTGCCGATCTGACCGTTGAGTTGCTGCACGGCGGTGGCGAAATTCGGTGTCAGGCTGAAGTCGGCGAAGTTGGCCGAGCCGTCATTGATCGCGATGCCGCCGATGTGAATGCCCAGCGGTTTGTCGTTGCTGGCCGGTTTTGCCGCCGTGGTTTTCGCACCGCTGTCGGCCGGTTGCGGGATCAGCAAGTCGTCGATGTTGGTGGTGCGGTCATCGTTGATCATGAACCGCACATACGGCTGAAACAGGTTGACCTTGTCGATCGACAGGCTGTCGCCGTGTTGATAGTTCAGGCCTTCGACCACCACTTGCTGCCACTTGAGGAAGTCGCGGGTTTTCAGGGTGTCGAGGGTGTGCAGTTGATCGATCTGCGCCCGCCCGGTGACGCTGAGGGCCAGCGGCTCGGTGCTCTTGAGGTTGACCTTCAAGTCACTGCCGAGCATGCCGCTGCGCAGTTCGAGGCGAATGAACGGGTTGATGTAGGACTGCGCGACACGCAGGTCGATGTCCTGGGTTTTCACGTTGAGCTGAGCGTTGACCGGGGCGAGGTTGACCGTGCCGTCGGCGCTGATCTTGCCTTGCTTGCCCAGCCCGCTGTCGAGCTTGAGCTTGAAGGGCGAGCCGTTGAGGCTGTCGAAACCCTCCAGATCGACGTTCAGCGGCGTGATATCCAGCGCCACAGGCGGATTCGCCGAGCGATCAGCCAAATGGACGGTGTAGTTGCGCAATTGCACGTCTTTGAGCAGCACCTGCCAAGGTTTGCTCGGGGCGTTCGGTTCAGCCTTCGGCGAGTCCGCGGCCGCCGGCGTGCTGGCCGGTTCGGCAGCGGCTTTGGCCGCCGGTTTCGATGGCTGGCTGGCGAAGAGTTTCTGCCAGTCCAGTTGACCGTCGGCTTCCAGCGCGGCCCAGGTTTCGAGTTTCTGGCTGCGGATCTTGCCGACTACCACTTGCTGTTTGGCCAGGTCCACGGAGGTTTCGCTGACGTCCAGGCGTTCGAGTTTCGCCAACGGACGCCCGTCTGGGGCCTTGATGGCGAACGGCGCGATGCTGACGGCGACGTTGTTGAGCAGCAGTTCGGTTTCTTTCGACAGATTGAGTTTGTATTCGGTACTGAGACTGATCACGCCGTCTTCGAGTACCAGCGGCACCGAGTCACGCACGTACGGCCAGAAGGCTTTCATCTTGCCGTCGGTGACTTTCAGGGTGCCTTCGGAGGTGAACGGGATCAGGCTGAAGTTACCGCTCCAGTCGATTCGACCGCCGGCCGGGCCGATGGCGACCAGGGTCATGTCGGCGCTGTCTTCGGGCAGGGTGCTGAGGTTTTTCAGCTCGAAGCTCAAGTCGTCGTAAAGGAATTCGATGGGCTCGCTGGGACGTACATCTTGAAAATGCACGACGCCGCCGGCCAGTTTGATGTTGTCGATGCGCAGCGGGAAGGGCTTGGCGTTCGGGTCGGCGGGAACGGGCTCGCTGGCCGGCACCTTGAACAGGCCGAGCAGATTGAGCTTGCCGTCTTTGGCGAAAAGGATCTCGCTCTTGGGTTTGTCCAGTTCGATGTTGGCCAGATGCAGGGCTTTGGTCCACAGACTGTCGATTTGCAAGTCGGCGTACAGACGATCGAAGCCGACCTGTTCCTTGCCCGGCTCGCCAATGACCAGACCCCACAGGGTAACCTCAAGGCTGAACGGGTTGAGCTCGATGCGCTGGATATGCGCAGGCACGGTCGCGTAGTTGGCCAGTTGCTGGTTGGCCACGCGCAGGGCAATGCCCGGCAAAATCAGAAACCCCAGCAGGCTGTAGAGGGCCAGAGCAGTCAACAAGGCGCCAATCGCGCGAATCAATCCTTTGGGCATGTGCGGCTTCATCTGTCTGAATCGGAGTGCCTTGGAGTATGGCACGCGATTCTGGTTCCGAAGTAACAGCCGTGCTGCAGGATTGTTCAGATTCTTCTGTAGGAGCTGCCGAAGGCTGCGATCTTTTGATTTTGTCTTTTTTTAAAACAAGATCAAAAGATCGCAGCCTTCGGCAGCTCCTACAGGGGGGAGTTATAGCTGCAGGATCAGGGTTTTCAGTGGCGGTTGCTGGTCGAGGGACGGGAAGTCGGCGCCTGGGGTCATCACGCTCCATTCGCGTACCGGGCGGCCGGCCTTCTCGGCACAGCGCAGCACTTGCTCGCGCCAGTCGTCCATGCTGACTTTCGCCAGGTTGTTGCAGCAGATCAGCACGCCGTTGTCGGCGGTGGTCAGCAGGGCGGGTTTGAGCAGGCTTTGATAATCGCGTAGCAGGTCGACGGTGCCGAACGCACTCTTGGCCCAGGCCGGTGGGTCGAGCAGCACCAGATCGTATTGACGCTGATCGAGGCGCTGATAGCTCGGCAGTTTCTGCCCACGGCGCTGGCTGATTGGCAGGCCGGCCAACTGGCGGATCGCCGGGAAGTAGTCGGACTGGATGAATTGCATCTCGGGCAACTGCGGATTGAGCAAACCGTTTTCGCGACCGACCGCCAGATTGCCCTCGGCGAAATCGAGGTTACACACCTCACGCGCGCCACCGGCTGCGGCACTGAGGCCCACGCCGCAGGTGTAGGCGAACAGATTGAGCACGGATTTGCCCTTGGCGTGCTCCTTGACCCAACCGCGCGTGTTGCGCAGATCGAGGAACAGCAATGGATCCTGGCCGGCATGTCGCCCGCGTACGCGGTAGTTCAAGCCCCACTCATGGCCGACCAGATCAACCAGTGCGGCGTCGTCGGCTTTATACACGCTGTCTTCGCGATCGATGCGCGAATTGCCGCGCGAGCGATCGTTGTAGACCAGCAGGGTTTCCAGGCCCAACGTTTGATTAACCATGGCATGCAGTTGCAACAGGTGGTCACGCTCCAGCGTCTGGTGGAAACTCTGCACCAGCAGTTGCGGACCGTAGCGGTCGATGGTCAGACCGCCGGCGCCTTCCTGACTGCCGTGGAACAGCCGATAGCAATCGGTGCCCTGGCGGTGCAGCTCGGCCAGCAAATCCTGGCGTTGATCGAGGGCGGCGCGCAGCGCCTGATTCAAGGAAGACATGCATGCGCCTTGCTGGAGAGAATGGGGGCGCGGGAGTTTATCAGCTTGGCGAGCAATCGAGTGGCTACCATCGCGAGCAGGCTCACTCCTACAAGGGAGTTATGTTGCATACGAATCTCCTGTAGGAGTGAGCCAGCTCGCGATGCTTTCAGGTGATCAAACCCATCCGGCGTTTGGCCCGTTGTACCGAGCCGTTGCGCATTGCCCAGCGCAGCAGTGGCGCGCTGCGTCTGACGCTGGCGCGAATCAGTTGGCGTTGCAGCGAACTCTGGCGGACGTCGAGCATGTCGCTGGCCCAGTCCGGCAGCAGATCAATCCCCGCCTTCATCATCAGATCGCCAAACGGTCGCGCCAGAACACTCGGCGCCGGCGCGGCCAGTAACAGGCGCAAGACTTCACGGCTGCGGCCATCGCACAGCAACTGTGGGCGCATGCCTTGCAGATATTCGGCCACAGCCAGCCGCGACTTGGGCACATCGCGTGCGCCCAGACGTTCGGCGACCACGGCGATTTCCGCGTAGTAACGATCCTGATCCGAAACGGACAACTGCGGATTGCGATAGCGCAAATGCGCCGCAAGGAAGTTGCTGACCTCCGCCACATGCACCCACGTCAGTAAGTCCGGATCACTCGCGGCGTAAGGCCGACCATCCGGCGCGGTGCCGACCACTTGCAGGTGAATGGTGCGCACTTTCTCGATCAGCCAGTCGGCATCACGCCTGGAGCCAAACGTGGTGCCGGAGACAAACTGACTGGTGCGGCGCAAACGCCCAAGCATGTCCTGACGAAAATTCGAATGATCCCAAACCCCGGCCAATGCCAAGGGATGCAGCGCCTGTAACAACAATGCGCTGATGCCGCCGATCAACATGCTGCTGAAATCGCCGTGTACTTGCCAACTGACCGAGTCGGGGCCGAACAGGCCGGGGTCACCCTTGGGGTTCTCCAGGTCGAGCTGACCGAGCGACAACCCGGTCAGGCTCATGAGTTGGTGTTCAATGCGACTGCGGATGAATTCCATGAGCACTCAGTGAAGGAGGGCGGGCGCGGCCGGTTGACCGCGCTCGACGGGTTACTGATTGAGGCGCTTGTCGATCAGGCCTTGCACCACGCTCGGATCGGCCAGGGTCGAGGTGTCGCCGAGGCTGTCGAGTTCGTTGCAGGCGATCTTGCGCAGGATGCGCCGCATGATCTTGCCTGAACGGGTTTTCGGCAAGGCCGGGGCCCACTGGATCAGGTCCGGTTTGGCGAAGCTGCCGATTTCCTTGCTGACGTGGGCGAGCAGTTCTTTCTTCAACTCGTCGTTCGGTTCGGTACCGTTCATCGGGGTGACGAAAGCGTAGATCCCCTGACCTTTGACGTCGTGCGGATAACCGACCACGGCGGCCTCGGCAATGCTGTCGTGCAGCACCAGTGCGCTCTCCACTTCGGCAGTGCCGATGCGGTGGCCGGAGACGTTGATCACGTCGTCGATGCGCCCGGTGATCCAGTAATCGCCGTCCTCATCGCGGCGCGCGCCGTCGCCGGTGAAGTAATAGCCGGGGTAAGGTTTGAAATAGGTGTCGACCATCCGCTGCGGGTCGCCATAGACGCTGCGAATTTGCGCCGGCCAACTCGATTTGATCGCCAGCACGCCGCTGCCGGCGCCTTTGATTTCCTTGCCTTGCTCGTCGAGCAGCACCGGTTGCACGCCGAACATCGGCTGCGTGGCGCAACCCGGTTTGATCCGCTGGGCGCTGACCAGCGGGCTGAGCATGATGCCGCCGGTTTCGGTCTGCCACCAGGTATCGACGATGGGGCAACGTTGCTCGCCGACCACGTTGAAATACCATTCCCACGCTTCCGGGTTGATCGGCTCACCGACACTGCCGAGTAATCTGAGGCTGGCGCGCGAGGTTTCCTGCAACGGTTCGGCCCCTTCACGCATCAACGCGCGCAGGGCGGTCGGCGCGGTGTAGAAAATGTTGACCTTGTGTTTATCGATGACCTGCCAGAATCGCGAACTGCTCGGGTAGCTCGGCACGCCTTCGAACATCAATGTGGTCGCGCCATTGGCCAGCGGGCCGTAGACGATGTAGCTGTGGCCGGTAACCCAGCCGACGTCGGCGGTGCACCAGAACACTTCGCCGTCGCGGTAATCGAGCACGTACTTGAAAGTCATCGCCGCTTGCAGCAAGTAGCCACCGGTGGTGTGCAGCACGCCTTTGGGTTTGCCGGTGCTGCCGGAGGTGTAGAGGATAAACAGCGGATCTTCGGCGTCCATCGGCTCCGGCGGGCAATCGTCGCTGACGTCGCGCACGGCCTGGTGATACCAGAGATCGCGGCCCTCGACCCATTCGACTTTGCCCTGCGTACGCTCGACCACTACAACGGTGCTGACGTCCGGGCAACTCTGCAGGGCTTTGTCGACGTTCTGTTTCAGTGGCACGAACTTGCCGCCGCGCACGCCTTCGTCGGCGGTGATCACGGTGCGGCAGTCGGCGTCGAGAATGCGGTCGCGCAGGGAGTCCGGGGAGAAACCGCCGAACACCACCGAATGGACCGCGCCGATCCGCGAGCAGGCAAGCATCGCGTAAGCGGCTTCGGGGATCATCGGCATGTAGATGCACACCCGGTCGCCTTTCTTCACGCCACGGCTTTTCAGCACATTGGCCAGTCGGCAGACATGGTGATGGAGTTTTTTGTAGGTGATTTGTGCCGATTCGGCGGGGTCGTCGCCTTCCCAGAGCAGGGCGGTTTGATCGCCGCGTTGTTCGAGATGGCGGTCGATGCAGTTGTAGCTGACATTCAGTTTGCCCCCGGCAAACCAGGCGGCCTCTCCGGTTTTCAGGTCATAGCGCTGAACGGTCTGCCACGGTGTGCTCCAGTCGAGAAAGCGCGTGGCCTGTTCGGCCCAGAAGGCCGTGGGGTGTTCAATGGATTCGCGGTACAGACGCCGATAGTCTTCCTGACTCAATTGCGCAGCCCGGCGGACGGCATCGGCTTTGGGGAACGTGCTGATATCGAACATGACGGTTCCTTATTCTTGTTGTGCGACAAGAGGGGAGCTGTACGACCCTCGTAGGAGCTGCCGAAGGCTGCGATCTTTTGATCTTGTTTTTTAAGGTCAAGATCAAAAGATCGC